>NZ_JBTVBB010000011.1:0-13003 GCF_058356305.1 Candidatus Culexmicrobium sp. | reverse complement strand
AAAACTTAGCCGTATACTTGTTTTGTATGAAGATTTTCCAATCGCCTTAATTAATTGCATAGCCTTACTTTTTATACGCATTTTAGAAGCAATCTCTCGAGCGAAAAATTGAAATTCAGGTGAACTCTCTATACAAACAATATAGAGACAACTTTTTTCTTTAGTTCTCTTAGGCCTTCGCACTCTAAATCTAATTTTTAATCCTAAAGCAGTTAGAAGTAATGCTAATTGCCTCATGACGCTACTTGAAGTACATCCAATAGCAATTCTAGCTCTATCCTTTGATATTTCACCTCTAGCATCAATGAAACCAGAAATAAATGATAAAACTACACTTAAAGGCGACTTAAATATTTGTTTAGGAATCCTCCAATTTCCATTATTATCCCTTAGATTTTTTAAAACAAAATTCATGACCTCACTATTGCATGCCTGTAAAATCCACATATCATATCTTTTCTCCTTATAAATGCAACCAACTTTATTGTTGAGGGTTTTACTCAGAATTTCTTTAAGATACTCGAGGGGGGCTCTGTCACTGGCAGAGGCTCTTAACCTATTTTCTTCAATACAACCATCACCAAGTATATAGCCAATAGCCCATCCCAATTCTTCAGATAATTTATAACCATCGATACTTTGATATTCATTGAAGATCCAGTTAAGCGGCTTAGACGAAAGTAATAGTAAATCACACTCTCTAAGTTCATCCGCCCTTTTCTCTAAGATCTCGCCTTTTTCATTTACTACAATAAATGGATGCCACTCACTTACAATGATTTCTAAACCATTTGCAGTTTTAACCTTTAACAATTTATTTGAAGGAATAATATATCTCCAGACTCTAGTAACTCTGCTAAAAACAGTTTTGTTATTAACTTTGTCGTAGGCTAAAACCTTTAAATCATGATGTGAAATATCAACCGATACAGTTTCATTTACGTTTCGTAAATGCTCGGGTATGAAAGGTTCAACTATATTTTCAATGGGCTCTATTCCACAGATATTTGTGTATATGTGTGTTCCCTTAGCTACACATCCTCCCCCGCTTTTATGGATTAGGGCGGCGTATTTCAGTGCGTCGAAGATACTGTCAATGGAGTCTTCCACTGGAAGTACGAAGCAAGCTGATAACTGTCCTAGTGGTGCTCCAGCATTCATTAATGTCGGAGAGTTGGGGAGAAAATATAGGTTAACCATTATTTGATAGAAAGTGTCTATTGTCTCTTCATAGAGTTCATCCCATTTCTCATCTAGGAATTCTAGTAGTTCATTGAAGGAAACCTTCATCTTCCCTTCTTTTCCGAGGCGATTATAGACTCTCTTCAGCATTTCAAAGTCGTATTTGTTAATCTTAGCATTCTTTAACTGGTAGGTTATTTCCTCCACTTTACGTGGTGGCTGTCTTCCAAACTTATCATAAACTTGTGGATAGTAGAAGATGTCGACTAAGCCAACATGTCTTGCAACTCTAGATAACATTTGCTTTGGTGTTTCAATAACTCTTCCACTATCATCTTTGAGTAAATATCTATTCTTGAGAACTGTTACAGCATTCACTGACAACTTCATGTCATCTACTACACCAAGCATCTTCTTGATCTCTCTAATCTCACTTCGCTGCTGTCTATAGAGGATGTATGCTTTAGCAACTTCATATAAACCATTATTGACTAATGTTTTTTCAACTATGTCTTGTATTTCCTCTACATGTGGTATTTGCTTCTTCTTGCCGTATTCATCCTCTAATATTCTTGTTACTTCATCAGCCAACCTCTTAGCTAATGCTCTACTACCTTCACCTACAGATTCCATGGCACGCCATATTGCCCGTTCAATCCTATTTTTATCGAAGGGTACTACTCTTCCATCCCGTTTAATAACCTTTGAAATTATAGAGCTTGACATGGTTATCACACAGTCTATTCAAATTATAAGAGGTAGTGAACCTCTAAAGCTTTTTCACTCAAACTTCCTAATAAGTGACCTTGCCTTTAAAAGGCTTCCAGTTATAGATTTCCAATGAGATCCAAGCCAATAAATCTTGCCACAACTATTACAGATCCAGAAGAAATCATATTTTTCTAAGATATTTGGAGGTACTTTATTTTTAACTTTATTTTTGTCCCAAGTTATCCTTAATTTAGAGTTGCATAATGGACATCGAGTTAATTTTTCATTAAAATTTAGGACAATAAAGTTGAGTGATGCTAAAAAGGCTAAATCCTCTTCTAAATTCCTTCCTCTAAGCATTACTACTTTAACGTCATTCATTATTGCCTTCTTATATAAAGCGAAATCTTTAGTTAGAAGAATACGATTACTCTTTTTTGCTCTTCTAAGCAACTCTTCATCTTCTATGTCATGAAAGTATAGGACATCATATCCTAATATTCTAAGCCATCTTGATAACTTGCCAAGCATTCCATTAGCTATAAAGGATTTTTGGCTTGATGATTCTTCCTGCAGGTTCAATCACCTCATCATCCATGAAGACTAAGGTTCCACCTACAAAGGTTGCAATGGGAATGCCTTTAACAGTAGTATCTTTAAAAGGAGAATACTTGGCTTTTGACCTAAATTTGTCAGGGTTGATTCTAGTTGTCTTCTTAAAATCTATTACAACTAGATCAGCATCATAGTTAACTTCTATTTTTCCCTTCCAATTTAAATTAAAGATTTTAGCTGGGTTTTCACATAACAGCTCAACTATTTTGTTTAGAGGTATTTTGTCTTTATGGAAGGCTGTCAACATTAATGGTAGAGTGGTTTCTAGACCTGGAATTCCAGGTTTAATGTTCCATACATTATCTGAGCATTTTTCTTCAATAGTGTGGGGGGCATGGTCACTTGCTATTACATCAACCACCCCCTCCATTATTCCATTCCATAGGGCTTGGACATTGTTTTTTGAACGTAGAGGAGGCTCCATAATTGCGAATCCCTTCAAATCTCTAACTATATTCTTCGTGAGGAATAGGTGGTGAGGTGTTACTTCACAGGTGAAATACTTTCTGTTTTCTTTTATTATTTTGAGGGCGTTTTTTGTGGTTAGATGTGCTATATGCAACTTAGTATTTATTTTCTTGGCAATGTTTAACATTCTTCTTATTGCCTTAGTCTCTGCTGTTATTGGGTGTGCCTTAAAGAAATATTGGTAATCATTTTTATTTGAAGTCTTAAATTCTTCTTCAAGTTTTAAAATTGTTTTTCGATCTTCAGCATGTATTGAAACTGGTATTCTGGTGTCTTTAAGTGTTTTTAGATATGATGCTATGGCAACATCATCATCAACATTTAGTAATCCTATTTGTCTGCTTAGATTTAATTTGAATCCTACTGCACCAATTTTTATTATCTCGTAAATTTCACTTGGACTGCTGGGGAAGGCGGAGTAGAAACCAATATTAACATAGATTTTATTCTTAGCTTTAGTCATTCTTTCAAGAAGAGCTTTAGGAGAATCGGTAACTGGCTTATTATTTGGCATGTCTAAAACTGTTGTAACACCGCCACTAGCTGCAGCCATAGTTCCAGTCTCAAATGTTTCCTTGTAAGATAATTCTTGATCTCTTAAGTGTACATGTACATCAATTAGGCCAGGTAGTAAAACTTTACTTTGAAAATGATATTTCTTCTCTGCTTTAGGCATGGTGTATTCCTTTCCAACCTTGATTATTTTCCCATCTTTAACTGCAATTGAAGCTTCAACTAGTTGACCTCTATAAAACACTTTACATCCATGAATTGTCAAGTCAACCAAGATATTCACCTTTAAATTAGAGTTTTAATTAAATCTCTCAACTGTAGGACACTTACAAACTCTCCTCTTGAATTTACAACTATCACTCCCTTCAAATTCTCATTAATCATTACCTCTGCAACTTTACTAATAGGCGAGCCTAAAGCTATTTTTGGGGGAGCTCTCCTCATTGCATCTGAAACAATTAAATGTTTTATCCGCATTCTCCTATGCTTTTCAGGTACATGCTCAATAAAGAAACGTAAAAACTTGACGATGTCAATATCTGAAATTAAGCCAACAATCTTTTCACCCTTAATTACAGGTAAAACTGAAAGCTTATTTTCAATCATTAATCTCCTTACATGTAAGATTTTATCTTCAGGTTTAATTTTCACATAACTATACTGTAAAATCGAGTCGACTGGATCATTCATATTTAAAAATGCTTTTAATAGATTTTCTTCAGCTACTAGACCAATTAACTTTCCATCCTCAATAACTGGAAGACCACAGAGATCATTATTGACAATTATTGAAGCGACATCACTAATCGATGTGTTAGAGGAAATGTAAAATGGACTATCTATCATAACACTTGAAACATATAAACTTGAAAGTGAAGTTAATCTAACACGTTCACTCCAAATTCTCTTTAGGATCTCCCGCGTAGTTATTAATCCAACAACCTTTCCATTCTCAGTTACAATTAAGCAGCTTAAATTATAATCCTCCATTAAATCTAAGGCTAAAACTAAAGATTGATCCTTATCGATCTTAACTGGTTCAACCATGAAGTCACGTATAATATGCATAAGGGATTCACCTTGGAGGAAGCCTAACTATCGCTTTAATGATGTCAGTTTTAGTAACTATTCCCTTCAATAAATTATCATCATCCACAACAGGGAGGCCACTAATTCTCTCTTCTATCATCACCTTAGCAGCTTCAGCTGAATCCCCATCTACACTAATTGTTAATGGATTGGGAGTCATAATGTCAGCTACAATTGGAATTCTAAAGGTCTTAACAGTTCTAGTATACCTACCTGGCTCTTCAGCCTCCCTAATATACTTCACTCTTCTAGGCTTAAAGGAAAGAGTGATGAAGGTTAAATCAGTCTTGGTGACAACTCCAACTGGAACTTTACCGTCCACTACGACAACCCTACTTATCTTATATTGATTCATTAGTCTTCCAACTCTATAAATGGTATGTGAAGGATAAACAGTTATGACTGGAGAAGACATAATCTCTGAAACTTTGAGTAAACCAGAATAGTTTAATGCATAAGCCCTCGTCAAATCAGTTTTAGTAACTATTCCAAGCAATTTTAAGTCACTATCTACAACTGGTAAACCACTAATTCTCTTTTTCATCATTATTTTAGCTGCATTTCTAATGTATGTTCTAGGGCCAATATAAATTACCGGTGAAGACATAACTTCTTCAACTAGGATTTCATCAATAGTTCTAGCAAACTTCCCTCCACTCTCCTCCCAAACTCGCATAGCAATATCGGTTTCAGTTAAAATTCCAATAGGCTTAAGATTTTCATCTACAACAATTAATCTACTTATATCATGATGAAGCATTAAATTTCTAGCCCTCGCCAATGTATCTTTAGGAGAAATAACTACAACTCTCGGTGTCATGACATCTGAAACTCTAATAGGCATAATTTAACCCAAATAGAAGTAGTATATGGGATAAATTAAATTTTCTAAAAGGCCTACTACCCTCTACAGTCTGGACATAAAAATCTCCCATCAACCTCAACTAACAAATCAGACCACTCGCCGCAATCATCACAATATCCAGCGAAAAACTCTTCATATGGAAAACCTTCCTCTGAAATCCTAACAGTTTCAATTAAAATTTCAATAACTTCAGGTGCAACAGAAAGAATATCCCTAGCAGTTACAATACCCGCCAATCTACCTTTATCCATAACTAATAATCTTCGAATACTTCTTTTTGCCATTAACTTCGCTGCATCAACAAGAGGAGTTTTTACATCAACTGATATTACTGGAGAAGACATTATATCCTTCACTTGTACATTTGAAGGGTTCAAATTGCTAGCCAATACTTGTACAACTAAATCTCTTTCCGTTACAATACCTACAGGATTACCCTTATCATCGACGATAATAATGCTTCCTACATTATGCTCCTTCATTAAAAATGCAATTTTATCAGTTGTAGTAAAGGGGGAGGCAGTTATTAAATCTCTAGTCATGATATCTCCAACAGTGATTTTTTCAACCCTTGGTGAACTCAATAAAATCACCAAATCCCAATATTAATTAAAATATAATTAATTTTATGATGAATAAGACTGTTCAATAAATCTAAATGAACCTTTAGGTAAGAGTTCTAGAAATTCATGTAGAGCTAAACGTCTAACTCCATCTCTAAATTTAGGGGGAACAAGCTTGACTAATAAGTTTTTAATCCTCCTTACAGCCTCATCTCTAGGAATGGCTCCTGGAGCTAAAGTCAAATGGTATTTAGTTAATTTCTCCATGGCAGATGGAGGAGCAGCAATTAACTGTAAATAATTGTCGATAAATTTAACTCCGATTGAAATTCTTAATGGAATGTTTTTCAAGTAGTTTCGCCTTCCATAAATCATAAAGGCACCACGGGGCAGATACTCACCCGAAGGAGGGGATTTTGAAACTTGATTTCCATAAACCCAGAAAGCTGAAGCTGCCTCTAATCCAACTGTCCAGGCCCTAGAATAAGAGACAGCAAACTGGGCAGCTTCCCATAGAGTTTCATGAGGAATGGTTTTCCCTTCACTTTTAATAATTACAGCTGGTGCACCATGAATCTCAGCATGAACAAAAATATCATTTTCGTCGAGACGTTTTCTAACTAATGATTCATTTTGAGAAGCATCACGTCCACCAACAACTAGAAATCCATCAGATGAAATAAACCATCTAAAACTCTCATACCACTTCCTACTACGGATAACTCCAACAATCTTTATTGGTTTAACGATTTTCTGCTTCAAACTTTTTTCAACTTCACTTTCAATCTTCAATTTTATCTCTTTAATAGCCCTTTCAGCGTTAATGGCACGTCTATATAGCCTTTTGGCCCTATCAAAAAATTGAGAGGCATTTGCAGCTGCAGATAAATCAAGGCTTAAAGGAATACTTTGACCGTTAATCCTTATATTTAATATTTTGTCCTTAGCATTGAAGGATTCACATAAGTCTTTGAATTTTACTTCAATTAATTCATGAAGTTTACTGGCAATTTCACTCCAAGAAAAACCAATCCTATTGAGTCTATGGACATTATTCATAGCTTCTTGAATTACTGATAAATTTTCCATTATAAGTTCTGCCCATCTACGATATCTAGAAGACTTCTCCATCAACTCTCTATAATGTCTAGTTTGTCTATCGACAATCGCTTTAAATTTAGCCTCCACCTCTCGCCTAATTCTATCCTTCAACTCCTCCTCTTCTAAAAGTGAAAGTTTATTGAAGTAAAGGTCAACTGCATCGTTAAAGCTATCAAAATACTCTCTATCTAAACCATCATAAATCTTAAAGTCAAAAGGCAAAACTGAGAGAATCTTCCCTCCATAATAGACTATTTGAGGATTAAGATTAAGGCACTTAACATCATCCAGCATTTTATGAAAAACCTCAAGCAACATTTCTATTTCATTCATCTCTAAACTATCTGCCATCCTAGACTTCTCAATACTAGCTCTAAAGCAAATTTCCTCTGCAACTTCACCAGGCATGTTCATAATTCTAGTTAAAGCCCTTACAACATTAAATCTAACATTTGAAAGCTTCTCCCTAAGAATTGAAGGTGAACATAGAAGAGGATTAACACCCCTCATGGGAGGATACTTATATGTAGCATTAGGAATTAAATCTCTATCCCTCATCTTCATAGGCTTTAAAACAGAAAGTATTTTTCCAGACGAATCCACTACAACTAAATTTCCCTCTCTAACCAACTCTAAAATTAAGCTTAGATTCCCCATAGACCTTGAAGAAACAGTTAGCTTTATTATTCTATCAAAGTCATATTGACTTAACTCGACAACTCTGGATCTATTAAAATTTTTACGTATAAATCTGCAGAAAGATGAGATTAAAGAAGGCTTCTCATAATCAAACCTAGTTAAATGAAAACGTCTTCCCACCTCAAAAAACAAGTTAAGATGCCCTTCATTCCTTCTTCTCAATCTGATAATAAAATGTGAAGGTGAAATCTGATATAAATTCACGAAAAACATGTCACTAGAACCAGTCTTCAATTCCTCTAAAACACACATTAAGTCGAGAGCATTCATCTCCTTCTTAATTTTCATCTGCATCTCATTTCACCAAAGCGGAAAGCTTATGTGAATGGTTTAAACACGTAAATTTAAGTACTACGGAAGGGATTAGGTGTGAAGGCAGCCACCAAAGTTTATATAACAAGAGGAGTTCTAGGATTAATTTCAGCAATAATATGCATAGCCTTTAAATTAACTGGAAGTATAGGTATTGCTGTGGGAGTGTTTATCTATGGACTTTCATTCTATGTCATCAAGTATGTCTTAAAACTATCCAAATCAGATTTTACAGGACCCGAAGAAATATACTTTAATGGCCTAGCACCATTTCTAGCTCTTTGGATAATTCCATGGACAATATTCTACAACTTTCTCCACGTAACTCCACCATAACATTAATTTAATTGTGATTCGATCGAATTAACCTTAACTCATCCTCCACAATTTCATTAGACTTCAAATATTCAATCAAATCCCTAGAAATCAAGGGCTTACCATTAACAACTGGAAATGCATATGGCAAATATATTTCATGAAAATCATCAACCTTTATTTCAAGTCCTAAAACAACTGGAATTTCCTCTAAACACTTTCCTAAACTAACTTGCAAGGCCATGTAGGCAGCTCCATCAATAGAAAATTGATGAGGACCAAGATTTCTAGAAACACAATTTTCTAATCTACTAGTTATAAACTTCCTAGTTCTACTTCTAGGCGGATAATCTCCTAATATTCCTCCAATAACAATCTTAACGTCACCCCTAAAATCCAATGGACTTAAAGGTGTTGAAGCCTCCAAATCTAAAACTATTAAATCATCACGGCGAAAAACACCTTCCCCAACTAATGAGATAATACTTTCTCTAAACACTAAGCCAATACTCTTCAATCGATTAAAATCATCAACTCTCTTCACATTGGTGAAAATTAAATTGTCCCTTCCAATTATCCTAGAACAATTAGCATATTCAAACCAAAGCCATTTACTCAGAAAAGGCTCACAATGCTCAATTATGACCTTCATTTAAACTACCTCTTCATCATAACCTTTTTAATTTCCATGAAAGTTTCAAGTATAGTGAGCCATGCCTCTAAAAAACCTCTCTCAAAATCATCAATATTCTCTCTAGCTAAATCCTTAACTAATGAGGAGTGCATCTCCTTTAATGAAGATAAATCAGACTGCCTAGCCCTAACAAAATAGGCTATAGGTAGATTCTCTCTTCCAGATGCAATCATACCCCTGACAGCCATAAAGCAACCTTGACCCCAAACACCCCTCTTTTTAAAATCATCTTTAACCTCATTTAACAATCTTTCAGCAGCACTATAATTGCCAAAATAGGAGTATCTAGCTAGAGTTGAAACATGCTTCAAAACTTTTCTTTTAGCTCTACTTACACGAGGCATAGAGTTACACCTTAAAAATTAAGACTTAATCCAATATTTAAGTTTAAGTAGCAAAATCTAATTAATTGTAAAGCTCAATTTCATTAAAGGTGGAGAAAGTGGGTAAAAGTGGACTAGAAGCCTTCTTCAAACCAAAAAGCATTGCGGTGATAGGGGTGTCTAGAAAGCCCCAGAAAATAGGTTATCAACTCTTAAGATCACTATTAATTTCAGGTTATAAGGGGCCAATATATCCAATAAATCCCAAGGCAACTGAAATACAAGGATTAAAAGTGTATCCAAGCATCCTAAAAGTTGAAGACTATGTTGACTTAGCTATCATAGCAGTGCCAGCACCAATAGTACCTAGAATAATGGATGAATGCGGTAGAAAGGGAGTGAAAAGTGTAATAATAATTTCAGGCGGATTTAAAGAGATAGGAGCTGAAGGAGAAAAACTTGAAAGAGAAGTCATAGAGATAGCTGAAAAATACAACATTAGAGTAATGGGTCCAAACTGCCTAGGAGTATATAATCCACACACCAATCTAGACACATTATTCCTACCACCTGAAAGAGCACTCAGACCAAAAAAGGGAGACATAGCATTCATATCACAAAGTGGAGCAATGGGAGTAGCATTCCTAGACTGGCTAGCAATGGAAGAAATAGGCTTAAGTGTATTTGTAAGCTACGGTAATAAGGCAGATATAGATGAAGTCGACTTACTTGAATATTTAATGGACGATGAAAACACTAAAGTCATAACCATGTATTTAGAGGAAATTGCAAAGGGACGTAAATTCATTGAAATTGCAAGAAAAGTCTCAATGAAAAAACCTATAGTTGCAATTAAAGCTGGAAGAACAGAAGAAGGAGTAAAAGCAGCCTCATCACATACAGGAGCATTAGCAGGAAAAGATGAAGTAGTATCAGCAGCCCTAAAAAAGGCAGGAATAATAAGAGCATATGATACACATGAATTATTCGACTATGCGAGAGCATTAGCGGCAGGTAAAATAGCCCTCGGAGACAAAATTGCAATTGTAACAGATGGAGGAGGAGCAGGAGTAATGGCAGTAGACAAATTAACAGACAAAACTAGAGGAGTAGGATTAAAACTAGCAAAACTAAGGGAAGAAACAGTAAAAGAGTTAAGACAAGTTATACCGCCCTTCGCAATAGCAAATAATCCAATAGATCTAACAGGAAATGCAACACCAGAAATGTATAAGGAAGTACTGGAAATAGTCTTAAAAGATCCAAACGTCGATGGAATAATAACAATAGTTTTAATTCATCCTCCAATGATGAATGAAACAATAATAGATAGAGTAGAAGAAGTCTTTAGAAAAAGCAATAAACCAATACTAATAGCAGCAACAGGAGGACCACCCACACAAAAAATACTACTAGAATACCAGAGAAGAGGTATACCAGCATACCCAGAAGTTGAAAGAGCAGTAAAGGCCATGGCATCACTAGTAGAGAGAGGACTATTTCTAAGAAAAACATTTAAAAAATAAAAAAACTAATAATATTAACGTTTATATCCCAATGTTATCCATAATATTTCAAGATATAGGAGGTTTATTAAGTGGAAGCAAGAGTAGCCTTCGAAACCAAACAATATGTAATCGTATTAACTGAAGAAAAACTAGAAATCGACTTAAAAGAGGGGCCGAAAGCCTTCCTCGAATACATGATTGAAGAACATAGAAGTCTAAATAGAATTTTAGGATGGGCCTTCAGACATTTATTCCCCAAGGACATATATGTAGATGACATAGAGCGCGCCTACATAACACCAGATGGCGAAGTAATTGTCGAAGAAAGAACACCAGAAGGAATTAAAAGTATAAAGGTACCAGAACTAACAAGAGAACAAGGAGAACTATTAGTAGATGCAATAAACAGGTTATTAGAGGAAAGAAAGGAATAAGCTCCTAAACCTTTTTCTCATTTTTAGATGAAAACCCTAATCTTACCGGACAATTCTCAGGTAATTCCGCATTAAACAAATTAGCATACCTAATAAGAGCAGAACAGCCACCAAAGGGTGCAACATACTTACAATTAGAACTACAGTTAAGTAAAGCCAAATCAACCAGAGAAGCCAAATCACGCATAGAAACAAGAATAGGAGAGTTATCAATAACATAGTCGCAACCCTCACACTTATAAACACCATCAACCAGCTTTAAAGAACTAAAACAAAAAGGACACTTCAAAGTATAGGAAGGAGTAGGAATATAGCGTTTAGGAGGAAAAACTACAGGTGCAAGATAAATTGCAACTGAAATAAAAAGTAGAGTCAAACCAGCATAATAAGCATAAGTAGGATCCCTAAGATTATATTCAAGCCTCAACCTATTATCAATAAAGGCTATAAGATAAATTCCAGCTAAGCCAAGAAAGGCAGAGAATAGCATAGTAAAACGCCTAACATTCAAGATATGTCCCCAAATATACTACTAAAATAACATGTAATTAAGCCTAATCTCCACTCCCTGAAATTTAAATGCAAAGAAAAGGGGGAGTTTAGGTTAAATCCTACTCCAACTTAAGTTGGAGTAGGTGGAACTACCGCCAACCGCCGCCTTCTCCAAGCGTAATACTCGTAAGCCACTAAGTATACTACAATTGCAACCACTACAGGTAGTAGTACTAGCTCACCGAAGAACTCAGCTGTACTGAAGGGTCTTCCAAGTATTGTTGCAAATACGTCAATTGTAACAGTTAATGAATCATCCTTGGTTAGTGAAATGGTTCCTTCAGCAGTTCTACCCTTGAAGTTAGCCTTAACAGTGTAGGATGCAGCTGGAAGTTCTAATTCACCTACACCTGAACTATCAGTCTCAATAGTAGCTATCTCCCTCTCACCTAGATATACTGTGACAGTTGATGGACCTAAACCTTGTCCTCTAGTACCCATAACCCTCACTGTCAAGATATAGACATTCTGAGCAATGAAGGCATACTTACCAGTCTTGTCAATAGTAACAGTGGGCTCCACTAGAGTTATTGGAGTATCAAGCCATGTAACCTCTAGCACTTCAACATCACCGACAGGTATTTGTGTTAAGCTTAATTCACCCTCAGTATCAGTTGTACCTTCAACTGTCCTTCCATCTGGATACTCAACCTTGACATATGCATTTGCTAGTGGGGTGCCCCTTAATGTCTTGAAGCTGAATACAGCATCATAAACCTTACACTTCAAAGGTAGCTCTGCATAGTTCCTATCAATTGTTAAGTCAACCTCAAGTATCTTGATTTCAGTACCAAGCCACCATGCAGTTAACTTGTAGTCACCCTTTGGAACAAGTGTTGCAGTAAATGTTCCATCAGTACCAGTTGAACCAGTCTTAATGTACTCGATTGGTGCAGTACCTTCAAATTCATACTCCATTCCTGATAATGGTCTACCAACATCATCAGTCAACTTAATAGTAACATCAAAGACGTCAGCCACTGCAGTGTAGAATATGGTTGGACTTAGTATCTTTACGTCAGGGTCAATTTCCTTCTCATAGCTGTCATAAACGTTTAC
>NZ_JBTVBB010000010.1:0-3882 GCF_058356305.1 Candidatus Culexmicrobium sp. | reverse complement strand
GGAAGAGAAGTGGAGGAAGAGAAGAATTGGTCCTCCAATAACGTCTACTATACATGACAAGGGATTATCGACAATTATAGATTGGAGGGGGCGAGATGCTCATGGTAAAAAATTAAAACTTAAGAGAAGAATGGAGATTCTAAGATGGAGAAAATGGCATATTAAAACAAAAATTTATAGTTCCCTCAATAGGAATTTAGCTCAAGCAATGAGAGAATTGGATAGAATAGGTGCACAGTTAAGTTTGCCTCGCGAAACTGTTAAATATTTGATGAACATTAGTGTGTCTTAGTGAGTATAATGGAACGTTTATACACAATGAAGGAAGCTTCAAAACTGCTTGGAGTTCATGTGAAGACGATACAGAGATGGGATAGGGAGGGTAAGATTAAGTGTGTTAGAACTATTGGTGGAAAAAGGAGAGTTCCAGAAAGTGAAATAAAGAGGATTCTAGGGATTTATGAGAAAAGAAAAATAGTCGGTTATGCGAGAGTTTCATCATATATTCAAAAAGACGACTTAGAAAGACAGATTGACTTGATAAAGAGCTATGCTAAGGAGAGAGGTTGGGAAGTAGAGGTTCTTAAAGATGTAGGTTCTGGGTTAAAGGAAGACAGGAGAAACTTTCAGAAACTGCTTAAGATGGTAATGAACAAAGAAGTCTCCAAGGTTATAATAGCGTATCCAGACAGGTTAACGAGGTTTGGATTCAAAATTCTCGAAGATTTCTTCAAAAGCTATGGGACTGAAATTATAGTGATAAATAGAGTGGAGAAGAGTCCGAAAGAAGAGCTAATCGAAGATTTGATTACAATAATTTCACATTTTGCTGGTAAGCTCTATGATATGAGAAGTCATAAGTATAAGAAGGTGGTTGAAGGTGCAAAGAAACTCATACAGGATTGTTAGCTATAAAATAAGACACAGCTACAACGTAAACGAATTTTTGAAAATCTACAAAAACATCCTGCAAAAAGCGATAGACATTATCTGGGATAATGTCGAGTGGGTTGAGAAAAGACAGAAAAGCTACTATGTGATTGAACAGGGAGAAACGGAAAAGGTAAAGAGGTACTATTATGTCAAGCGTTTAATCCCTAGAATCCCCAAGTCCAAGGAGTTCAAGAGGAGCTTGAGAAATGAACTGCTCAAGGACTGGGACTATGCATCGCATTACGTAGATTCAGCAATAAAAACCGCTTATTCAATAATCAACTCATGGAGGAAGAACTACATTAAGGGTAGGAGGAAGAGGAGTAAGCCAGTAGTCAAAAGGAGGTTCGTCAGGGTTAAGGAGACACTCTACGTCTATAGGAACGACAGGATTAGGATAACAGTTAGACCTAGAGAACTCTATCTAGAGTTTAACCTATCGAGAGCGTGGTTTAAGAAGAGAGTTAGGAGGCATGATCTAGGAGAGCTTATTCTAAAGGAAGATGAGCTTATAATAACCTTTAGGAAGCCACTGGAGGAGAGGAGAGTAACTGAGTACATTGGTTGGGATTTGAATAAGTGTAGTTTAGATGGATTCTCACCAAGGTACGGGTGGGTTAGAGTAGACTTAAAGAGACTATACCACATCCACAGAGTACATGAGATCAAGAGGAGGAGAATACATAGTATTTTCAGCATTGGCAATGGGTATTGGACTTATAAACTTAATAGTAATTCATGGACGTAAAGTTATAGAAAGAAAAGGAGAATGGTATTTTGATGCATGGTTAGTATTCATTATGCTTGTAACCTTCGTTCTCGGCGCTATAGGTGGAACCAAGGATCCAATTTATTCATTTATATTTGACAATGTTTATCAGGCATTGTCACCAACACTCTTCAGCTTCGCGTATCTTTATATGTGTACTATTGCAATTCAAGCTTTCCGTGTGATGAATTGGGATGCAGGATTACTTATGCTTGCAGGAGTTCTAACTATGATTGCAAACATACCTATGATTCAAGTACAAACTGGATGGTTTGTTGATTTGAAGAACTGGATATTTGCAGTTCCAGCTAGAGGGGTTTTCACTGCCTTCAGAATAAGTTTGGCTTTGGGCTTTGTTTTGATAGGTATTAGAGTTATACTGGGAGTAGAGCGTGGCTATTTGGGTGTTGAGGAGGTATAAAGCTAATGGAAATGCAGGAGCGGATTGAAAAATTATTGACGAACAAGACTTTTGTTCAGGGAATGCTTATTATCCTTCTAATAATTCCACTTGCTCGTCCACTTGGATTACCCATTAGAATAGATCAACATTCAATAAACTTCTACAATATAATTGAGAATTTAGAGCCTGGAACTAAAATATTATTCAATTATATACCTCCAGTGGTCCTTATGGGAGACTTGGTTCCCCAATCAATTCCAGTGATATATCATTTATTCTCAATTGCTAAAGAGAGGAATATTAAGATATACTTTGTCGGTCTTAGTGTTGCAGATGGCATATTACAGCTACTTGACACAGAAGTTTTTGCCACTATTGGGAGACCTGAAGACTATGGACTGAAGTATGGTGAGGACTGGTGTAATTTAGGATTTGTGGCTGGAGGTGACATTGCTTGGTCTACATTCGCTCAAAACATTCGTGCTTCAATACAATATGACAGATATGGAAATCCAATAGATAGTCTTCCTATGATGCAAGGAGTAAACTCTGTAGCTGATTTTGACCTTATCATCAATTGTGGCGAATATAATACCATGATAGTACGCCACTGGGGGACACCATATAATAAACCAATATTAGTGCTTTGTCTAACAGGTGCAGTTGTTCAAGATGTAGAGCCATTTTATAGAGCAGGACAAATTAAGGAATATTTGGCAGGAGTTAGAGCTGCAGCAGATTATGAGAAACTAGTTGGACGCCCTGGTAGAGCAATTGCTAGCTTAGATGCAATTTCAATTTCACATATGTTCTTAATTGCACTCATCATTATAGGAAATATTCTATATGTAAGAGAACGTGTAAGGAGGAGGAAGTGAGATGGTATCACAGGATCCTGGAGTTTGGGTTGCAGCATTATTTATAATGATGGGATACAGCATCGTAATTAAAGATAATCCTTTCTATAGGTTTGCTGAAAGAACCTTGGTTGGTGTAACTGCAGGGGTCTTAGCTGTTCAAGGTTTAGAAAATGTTAAAAAACTCGCAATCACCCCCCTAGCAAAAGGTGAAATTATAAACATAATTCCAATTCTCATAGGTCTCTTAGTATTCTTCAGGATTTCAAGAAAATATGCGTATATTAGCAGAATACCCTTGTCAATGATGCTTGGATCAGGTATCGCTGTAGGCATGGTTAGATCCATTCCAGCAGAAATAATCGGTCAAGTGAAAGGCTTATTTTCACCTATTTCCTCAGGGGCAACACCATTAGACTATTTAAATGCAGTACTTGTCCCATTGTTCGTCATATGCACACTACTATACTTTACATACACTAGAGAACATACTGGAACCCTAGGAATATTGACAAAAATTGGTAGATATGCAATTGCATTTGGTTTAGGAGCAAACTTCGGCAATATGGTGATGACGAGAACCAACTATGTCATTCGACCCTTGCAAATTATACTTTATAAATGGTTAGGAATCAAAGTATAAGTCTACAGTGATATCAATAATTTCCCTCTTTTTTACTTTTATCTTCTCTAGTGGGAAGAGAGAAATAAGAGACATAAGATTCAGAGTAACATTCAGCACTATTTATACAATGTTTATGTTTAATGTGTTTAGGAGCTTATTGAGATAAGGTTATTTTTATGAGGTAGTTTGCAAGTAGAGTTATTTGTTGGTGTTGATTATGTTTCCCTTTAGTTCTGATGCCTCTGTTTTGAGGAAGTCTACCAGGCATGTTTTGAGGGTTTTTGAGGGGAGGATT
>NZ_JBTVBB010000009.1:0-4672 GCF_058356305.1 Candidatus Culexmicrobium sp. | reverse complement strand
TTTTGTGATAATTAATTAGGATTCTACTCGAGTAAAATTAGTTTACTTTTGTAGGGTCTTAGTTCCGAGGTGGGGAGCTATACAAATACCAATAATATAGGAGGCAAAAATTTGAAGTACATAATGTTCTGGGAATTTTGTCCAGAAAATTTTGAGAAAGTTGCAGAGAAACTTGAACGACAAAACAAGTTAGCCAAAGAGCGCCCAGAAGACTATCCAAAGGTGATTTTCCAAGCACATTCAATAGGTGGTAGCTTTAAGGGTTTAGCCATTGTAGAAGCTGAAGATGAGAAGCAGTTGATTAATATGGCTATAGCCTATATGCCTGAAATGACAATGAAGTTTACACCATTGCTTGACGGCCGTAAATTCATAAAACTCTACAGAGAATCAAAGTAGTAAATAATTTCATTGATTATTAATGTTGACTTGAGCTTCTCATTTAATTTTTTAAGCGCTTAGTTTAATTTTGCCTTTTCCAAGTATTCCATCTCATTACTTCTTTTAGACTTCTTTTCGGTACGTGAAGTACTCCATTTTCATCTAGCCAGTATCGTATATCACCATTCTTCACCTCATCTACAACTGGTTGTTCAGCTGGATAACCTAAGGCTACTAGGAGGATTACCTCTAGGTTTTCTGGTAGCTTTAAGATCTCCTTCAATTTTTCTCTATCTATTGCTCCTAGAATGCAAGATCCTAATCCATAGTCATAGGCTACCATCGATATTGCCATTGCAGCTATTCCTGCATCATGACCTGGATCTTTACGTATATTTTTGTCTAGGAGTATGGCTATGTAGGCTCTTGGCATCTCTTCTTCTGTTGGATAATAGTCTGGCAGGTAGCCAGCCCATCTAGTCAATGGAAAAACCTTTCTTAACTGCTCTTCATCATTTATAATTACATATTTTAGTGGTTGAAGATTTGCTCCTGAAGGTGACAGCCTAGCTGCATCTACACATTTGACTAGGATGTCCTTTGGTACTGGTTTGCTTTGATATTTTCTAATTGTTCTTCTAGCTATAATTTTTTCATAAATCATATAGATTCCTCCTCCCTTCTAACTGCTCTAAAGAGGATTTCATAGATGGTATAAGTGTTACGGTTTTAATTGATAAGTTTGAATTTCATATTCATTGTCTTAATGTACATTTGAGTATAGGGTCGGATATTTCATATTCTCCCCTATGGTTTTTATGTATGAAGCCGGATTTGATCAAATTTTTCAGTAAATTTGTAAAGTTCTTGTCATCTATTTTCTTATTTATGCCAATTTCTAGCGAAGTTTTTATTTGGCTCCAAGTAGCCTTTTCTAGTCTTGCTATTGTCCTCATCATTATTATGTATCTTTTCTTTGCTTGCCATCTTAAGTTTAAGAAGTGATTGAACTCATTTAATGCTAGTTTTCCTGCTTCTTCAATCATTTCATCCACAAGATCTCTATCTACACGTTTTTGAGTAACAGCTTTATAGCCTAAGAGTGTTAACCATCCTACTACTCCATTTAGCTTATTTACAGTATATTCTATGAAACTGTCTGGTGGATAAATATTATATTGTTTAAATCCTTCAATTAGGAATTCTCTTGACTGTTCGTAAGTGAAATTTTTTAGATATATTTCATTTCTGACTCTGCCATAGAGTGGTGAATCTGGATTATTTATTCCCATAAAATCACATAGTAATCCTATTTGAGAGCCTGTTAGAATTAATGTTATGTTTCTGAGACGATCATATATGTAGGCAAGTAATATGTCAATCCGATATCCTGCAATTCTACGTAATTCTTGTGCTTCATCAAAAGCTACAGCTATCCTCATATCTTCTTTTTCTGCAGCTTCATTTAGAGCTTCAAAGAGCCCTGCCAGATTGATGCTTTCTCTCCTTGACTTTTTGAAGGATATGCTTAAGCCTATAATTCTTATTCCTTCAACATGTTTTGCTAGTTTCAAGAAGTATTTTGCAATTTTTCTTCTTTTTAATAGGAAGTTATTTATTTGTTGTCCTAGTATTGATGTAAATTCATTTAGTGATACTATCTTGTCTTGTAGTAGAGTTCTTAGATCTACTATTATGCTTGGAACTTTAAATTCATTGAGAGCAGTGTATAGCAGTGATGTTTTTCCAGTTCTTCTCAGGCCTAGAATAAGTATTAAGGGGGAGGTTTTTAGGATAAGTTTAAGTCTCTCTAGTTCCTCTTCTCGATCATACAGATCTTCCCTTTTAACTTTTGGTTTTGGGCCAAAAAGGTCATAGCTGGTACCCACCAGTAAATAAATGTTCCTAATCTGCTTATCAACGTTATAGAGCTGTTACTAATGTTTTAAGAGTTTCAGAGTTGTTTGTATTGTTTGTTGTGCATCTGTTAATGCGTCTATTAGCTTGTTTCTTTCTCTCAGGAACTTTGTTTCTAGTTGGTGATATAGGTCTTTTTCTTCACTCAGTTGAGTTAGCTTTTCAACTATATAGTAGAGTCTTGGAATTGGTTTGTAGAGCGGTGTGTATCCATATGGGTCTTGCCCATATCTTCCAGCTACTGATCTGAAAGCTGGTGTTAGTATTCTCGACAATTTCATTAGGCAGTTGTTTATTATATCTATTTGACTTTGAGCTCTCTCTTCATTTTCATTTATTATTTCGTTTAGTTCATTAGTTAGCTCTAATAGTTTCTCTGCTTCGACTTTCATTGGAGTTAAATTGACTTTGTTTTTAGTGATTTTGCTTAGTTCTCTTAGTTCATCGATTATATACTTTGTTGTAGTTGCGAAATTTAGTGGTATAATTGGTTCATTACACAATCGTATTATTAGGTGTATATAGATTTCTGCATGTTGAATGAATAGTTCCTTATCAACTTTGTCTATTGTGTCTTCATTGCTATGATACCACCATCCAAGTGTGGTCCAATTCAATTTTTCCTTTAATTCTTTGAGAGAGTAGGTTTAGAGTATACTTATATATGTGATTCCTATTCCTAGGAATGAGTTGTCCCGTTCTGCCTCTCCGCTACTTTCTTAATTTTCGTAACATTTGTTGTGGATGGCCTTCCCGCCTTAGGTTTCATTGGCGGGTTTTTGGGGGATGGAGCTGCCTACATCTATCTTTAAACTTCTTAACCTAACATTCCAGCTATCGATTAATCTCTATTCGCTTCAAGATTGCATTTACATTTTAACAGCCTCTGTCCATTCGGGCTTAACTTATCCCTACATATTGGGCGGAGGCTTGAAGTTTTAAGGGGATTAACATAAACGACAGGAATATCATTAAGATTTGCTGAAACTTCCTGGGGCTTCATCTGCGTAATCTCCTGTTCAGTTCTTTCGAGTAATCTATTTTATCCCTAATTTTCGTTAAATCTTCTAAAGCAATCGTCGAATTCGTTTTCAAATTCACTCTTCTGATCTAGAGAGTTTACATGAGCATAGATTACGGCTGTGTTAGTCACCTTGCCTTTCCCAGTAATCTTGGTAACCTAGTACTTAGCATGTAGATTATACTCTCTATAGACTAGGTTTCTACGCTCCAGAGCCAAAACTGTCTAAAATATTTAAATGGAAAAATGGAATGTGGAGGAGCTAAGGATTTTTAGGGCTTGCTATAGGTTTTGTCAGCTCTACTTGTTTGAGATGAATAATAGCTCTTAAAATCATGAGTCTAGATATACCCAATACAGTAAGCCAAGATGATACTGCAACTACGGCCATTGCTCCGCCAATGGTTGCCATCTCATATAACATTACCGGTATGTCGGCTGGATTCGTCATAGCGGTTAGAAATGGTGGCCATGGTACGATCTCTCCATGCCACATATGTTCTAAAGTCAGTAATATAATGGCACCCCATAAGAAGGCGTTAAGAAACGTTATTTTGAGTTTCTCAGCAATTTTAGGCTTTGCTACTTGAATTATTGTGGCCACTATTGCTATTGGTAAAACAGTTAAATAACATGCCAATGATCTACGCCCTCCCGTGTTACCAAAACGTTAATAAGTAACACTGATACTTAAAACTATCGGTGTTGGACAATGTGGCTTATAACATTAGCCCTTGCGAGTGTTATAGCTACAGCTTTATGGTATGTCCATGTTGAAAACGACAAGTACATGCTGAAGTTTCTATCAACAATTCTATGGGGTGCTACGATCCTTGTCCTTGTAGATCATATTGCAGGCTTCTTATTGGAGGGGGGAGAATTCATAGAAATGACGCCTGAAGCAACGGTTTTGGGTATAGTTTTAGTGATAATCGCCATAGCGATATGGGAGGCTGCTTTAATAGTTAAAGACCCTAAAGGAGCCTTATGGAGGAAAGCAGCAATCAAACAAAGGGAGTAAATTTCCCTACTTCTTTTGTAATTAAGTAACATGTTGCTTTCTTGCTATCTAAATTCTATCATGGATTAAGAATATGACTCATTATGAGCAACAATTAAGAAATAATAATCTCGTTTTGTGGAGAGTGATTTTATGTATAGTGTAAAGTGCCTTTTACATTAAATTAAAAATTAATTAATAATATTAGGGATAGAAGAGTAGTCAAAATTGATGGTAAAGTGACTCCTTGACGTCCAAGTAAAAGCTGCTTATAGAATGAAGTATGCTAAGAAGTTATTTCATTAAACCTTAGATGGGAGTAAGGAAAGTTTATATGGTTTAGATCGGAAGAG
>NZ_JBTVBB010000008.1:0-54591 GCF_058356305.1 Candidatus Culexmicrobium sp. | reverse complement strand
AAAAAATTAAAGGAGAGGGGGGTTAAATAAAAATGAAATTTAACCTTGGAAAAGGAGATCCAGTAGACGAACCTGTTCCATAAAGAGATTCTTAAATCCACTTTACTTATTTTAATTTCATCAGTAAAGTATTTATATTATTTTGAAATTAATTAAGCGAGAGAGGAGTGAAAATGCCATTTCTGCCTGACTTATATTTGGATAAATATACTAAATATCTGAGTTTACTAAATGATCCAACCGCTAAACTTATTAGTGTCCTGTCTAAGGTTAACCCAAGAAATATTTCCGAAATTGCGAGAGCAACAGGTTTGTCTCCCTCATTAGCACACTACCATCTAAAAAGACTTACAAATAATCGATTATTACGCATATCAGCTAAAATAAATTATTATAAAATTGGATTGAGAGCAGCTGAAGTCTTTATTGACATACTCTCTGCTAAAAGAAAATATGCTCGTGAAGTTCTTGCTTCCCATGATTATAGTTGCTATATTGCATTTTGTCATGGTAAAGTTAATGGATATTATTGTCGTTTTGTTATTCCTCGAGGTAAAGAGGTTGAATTTCAACTTTTTTTGGAAGAGCTGGTTAATTGTAACTTAATAAAAAGTTATGAACTTCTTTGGATTAACTCTGTATTGTATAATTCTAAGTGGTTTAATTGGTTTGATTATAGAAATAAGCGATGGATATTTCGTTGGAATGATTGGATTAAAGAGATATGTACTAATTCAATAAAAATCTCCTTTGATAATGACAATCTTCCCCCTCCCACAGCTCCTGACTATGTTGACATTTTTATTTTGAAGGAGTTATTCAAAAATGCTTGTATTAGTTTTAAGGAAATTGCGAAGCGAATTGGCTTGACTGCTCCTGCAATTCGGTATCATTATTATAATCATGTTGTTAGATTTAAGTTTATAAGTGGTTATAGACCAGTCATATTTCCGTATCCTATGATTATATCTGATTTACACGTTTTCAGAATAACTTTTAGAAACGAATTATTGCTTAGGAAATTTGTTGGTTCGCTAAACGGTAAGCCGTTTCCAATGGGAACAGCAATTGTTGTGGGAAAAAATGAAATTTCTTCTACAATCTATCTGCCGAAATATGAGCTTTCCAACTTTGTTAATGCACTCATAGACCTCGCCGATACAGGTATTATTACTGACTTTAGCTTTGTAACGTTAAATCTTAAGGATTATAGTCACGAAACTATTCCTTATCAATGCTTTAAAGATGGAAAATGGATATATGATCACGAGCGATATATGACTAAAATTAGAAAGATTGCTGAGAAGATGGAGAGGATTTATAGTTATTAGTTTATAATGTTTTTTGACCGTTAGAGTTATTTTTATTTTTTATCTATTTGTAGTGGTGATTTTAGTGGTCTTGTGGTATGGTGTTTTGGTTAGTGTTTTTTGTTGCTGTGTTTCTTCTTAGTTTGATTATTTCTCTTGGGGGTTTTTGCGTGGTGTCATGGGAGTCTCTATATGGTAGATTGCTTGATGTTGGTGTTGATGATAAGTTGGTTTTGGAGTTGGCTGATTTATTGTTGGATGATGAGTTTGGGGTTGATTTGAAGCGTGTTGAGGGGGACCCTTCACGTTATGTTTCTTTGTATGAGGATGTTTGTTCCTTTTTTAATATTAAGTATGTTTTTCATAGTAGGGCTTTTAGTAATTTTTTGGTTAGTCCTAGGGAGCATGTTAAGGGTATTATTGTTCCTAAGATTAGGAGGGCTGCTTTGAGGAGGGTTGATTCTAGTCGTTTTTATAGGTTGATTAATCTTACTGTTAAGAAGTGTATTGATACTAATAGTAGGTTTTTGTTTCAGAATTTTATTGTTCTCTCGATTTTGTATAATTTGCATAGTTTTGATGTTAAGATTGTTTATCCTAATGGCTCTTGGATTCATTTAGATAGGAAGGGTCATCAGCATGGTGGTGTTATTCCTCCTAACTTTATAATTCGTATTGGTGATGATTATTTTAGCTTCTTTTTGGAGGCTCCTAGGCCGGTTGAGTGGAGTTTGCCTTTGAAGTCTGGTGAGCCTCTACCGTTGCATGCTGCTCCTAGGCCTGATATTTTGATTTATAGGGGTTGGGTTGATAATATTGTTGGTAGTTCTTCTAGTTCTATTATTAAGCCTCCTAATTTTATTATTGAGTGTAAGGAGGTTGATGGTTGGTGGAGGAGTATTAGGTCTTCTAAGGGTATTAAACATATTACTAATGGTGAGGTTGAGAGTGTTGATGCCTTTAATGTTATGGAGTTGTATTATAAGCTTTATAAGCCTGATCGAATTGTTTTGGTTTCTAAGGTGAAGGTTCCTAGGGGTGTTAAGTATAAGTTGAGTTTAAGGGGTGTTGAGACTATTGATAATATTAATTTGAATCCTATTGCTGTTAGGCGGGTTGTTGATTTGATCTTTTAGTTTATATTAGTGTTAATGCTGCTTTTATTGCTCCTTCTATTGCATTTACATAGTTTTCTGCCCAGCATAGTATTATTACGTCTCCTTCCTTTAGTTTGAATTTCTTTTTCAAGTATTGTGTTTCTTTTTCATATATTTTGTCTGCTTGTTGGAGTGTTTTTGGGAATAGTAGTTTTTTGTTTGTATATATTAGTGTTGTTGCTCCTTGTGCCCCTGCTTTTATTGCTTCATCTCTTTGTTTTAGTCCATCTTTAACTTTGTTTTTAGCTTTGGATACTTGTATACCATAAATTTTTTCTCCTGGGGCCAGCTTCTCTATTTTTTCTTTTTCTAACTCTTTTATGTCAAGTATTCTTTTTTGATTTAGGTATTCTTTTATTGCTTTTCTTCCTTTCTCGCTTATTTTGCATCCTCTTTTTGAGACTTTGATTAAATTTTTGTCTTTTAGTCTTTCAATCATTCCTCTTACTGTTCCATTTGTTAGTTTTAGTTTTCTTGCTAGGTCATATCTTCCTATTGGATCTTCTTTTTCTATTATTTTTAATGCGATTAATAGTTTTATTGGTGTTATGCGTGGGATTGGTCCCTTTGGCTTTTTTCTCCATTTTTCTATTATTTCTTCTATGATTGTTTTCATTTTGCTTCAATAATTAATTGTTTTGGTTTATTTAAATTAATATTGGCTTTATAGGAGTTTAGGTGGCCATTGAGCTGTGTTTGATAGTGCTATAACTATGTTAACATGTTCTTGACCACATGTTATTTGTCCTAGTTTTCCATTTTCCTTTGTTTTCCAGTATATTGATTTTGATGGATTGTTTTCTATATCGTTTATTGAGTCTATGAAAATTCCAAGGGGGATAGCTTGTATATTTTATTATTGCTATTTTTATTGTTATATGGAAGAGTATGCTTCCTAGTCTTATTTATGTCGAATTAAGCCTTCTGTTTTGTAACGGTTTAGATATGTTGCTGTAACTTAGCATTTATTTCCATCCATATTTTCCTTTTAATGGTACATATAGGACTTCATCTATTGTTCTTGCATATATTTTATTGTTTTTCTTTTCTATTAGTGTTAGTCTTTGAATTTGATTTGGTTTTCCTAGTGGTGCTATTATTTTTCCTCTATTTTTTAGTTGTTTTATTAATGGTTTTGGAATTTGTGGGCATGTTGCTGTTATGGCTATTTTATCGTATGGTGCTAGTGGTGGATATCCTTCTCCTCCATCTCCTAAAATTATTATAATGTTTGTATATCCTAGTTCAGTAAGATTTTTCTTTGCAAATTGGTATGTAATTGGATTTATCTCTATGGTGATTACTAATCCATTTTCTCCTACAATTTCTCTTGCAATTGCTGCTCCATATCCTGATCCTGTTCCTATTTCTAGAAATTTTTCATTCTCTTTTAGTTCTAGGGCTTCATAGAATAGTGGATAGCTGTGAGGACATGATATTGTTTGATTTTTCCCATTCCCTGGTATTGGGAATGGTAGTTCGTAGTAGGCGTAGTCTATGTATCCCTCTGGCATGAATTTTTCTCTTGGAACTTTAAGCATTGCCTTTATAATTCTTTTTGAGCGTAGTATTCCCATTTTGATTAATCTTTCTACCATTAGTTTTCTTTCTTTTTCGAATTGTTTTTGGCTTTTATAGGATCTTGCTTTTGGTGGTGGTATTATCCATCCTAGGGTCATCAATTATATTTTGATGAGTGGGATTATACTTTTATTTTTTGATTTGTTTGAATCTTTGTTTTTATGATAATGATTTATGAATGTTTTTTATTTTTATAGTATTCCATTTATATATTAGTATTTATATTTATCTTTTTTATTTTATTTTTATAGTTTCTAAGAATTGTTTATGTTTTATTACTATTTTTTGGGAGTTACTATTTATTTTTTTCATTATTTTTTATTTATCTTTTTTATATAGTTATTTTATTAATTTTCTCATTAATTTTTATTTTTACTGATTATTTATATTGTTTATTTTTATTTTTATTCTTTAATTTCAATTTTTTCCATTTTTAAATCATATATTGCTATAAAGCCAAGCTTTAAATATTCAAAGCTAGAAAATTTAGATATAAGGTGTCTTAATTGGTTAGAGTTATACCTGGAGTGGAAATAAAGGTTGTAAAGGAGATTATTCCACCAGCGGCTTATCCTTCTGGTGTTGTTGCATTAATCGGTACTGCTGAGAAGGGTCCATTAATGACTCCTACACATGTTAGTAGTTGGAAGGAGTATACTGAAATTTTCGGCTCAAGTCTAGAATATACTATGACTAGGGATGCTAGAGCTTGTTTCTTAAATGGCGTCTTTGAAGTTGTTGCTACTAGGGTTGCAGGTAAAGGTGGTGTGGTTGCTTCAATTGTTTTGAAGGATGCTGGTAAAGCTAAGACTGTTAAGCTTAAGGCTAGAAGGGTAGGTGTTTCTGGTAATGATATTAGAGTTAAAGTGGATAAGGGAACTGAGGAGAATACTGTTAGCCTATGGATTGGTTATGGTGAGACTATTGAGGTTTTTGACAACTTGGTCATGGATCCTAAGAGTGATCGTTATTTAGTTAAGTATGTGAATGAGAATTCTAAGCTAATTATGGCTGAGGATTTGAAATCTAAATCTGAATTTCCTAAGAATAATCCTGTTCCCATTGAAGCTAATTTGTCTGGTGGTAAGGATCCTGGGCCGCCATCTAAGAGTGACTTTGAGAATGCATTAGAGAAGTTGGAGGCTGAACCTGAGGTTGACATGGTCTTGGCTTGTGATATTTCTGATCCAGAGATTCATGCTCTTATTGAGGCTCATTGTAGAAATATGAGTAGTGAAGCTATGGGTAGGATTGGTATTGGAACTGTTGGTAAGGGTGAGAGTGTTAGAGATATGGTTAAACGTACTGAAGTTCTCAGTAGTGACAGATTTGTTCTTGTAGCTCCCTATGGTGTTGCTGCTGCTGTAGCTGGTTTAATTAGTAGGTTAGATTACTTTGAGTCTCCAACCTTTAAGCCTATAAGTGGTATTTCTAAGTTAGAGCGGAATTTTACTCCATCTGAGCTTAGAAAATTGCTGAATGCTGGCATTCTACCATTACAAGCTCGACGTGGGAAGGGTATTATTGTTGTGAAGGGCATTACCACTAGTAAGGAGCAGATTAGTGTTATTAGAACTACTGATCATGCAGTTAGATTGGTTAAGAATATTGGTGAGCAATTTATCGGTACGCTTAATAGTCCTTCAGGTCGCACTGCACTTAAGGAGAAAATTACTGAGGTTATGATTAGGATGGAGAGGGAGGGTGCGATTGTTCCAAGTGTAGATATGACTCAGCCTGCATTTATGGTTGATGTTTATTGTTCAGAACTAGACTTTGCACAGGGTATTGTGAGGGTTGACTTGGCAATTAGGCCTGTCAGAGCGATAGATTATATTTATGCAACTATAGTTGTTCAAGCTTAGGAGGTGTGATGTATGAGTTTGATGCTTGTATCTGCAGCTACGAGTAAAGTGACGATTGATGGGGAAGAGATTAAAGGTATACAGTCTTTAGAGTTTAAGGTTAAACGGAGACAAATTGACATTGAAAGTATTGGTAGTGGTGAGCGTATTGGTGTTGAATGTGGACTGATAACTGTTACTGGTACTATTAGGGTTCGTTCAATGTGCAAGAAGCTTGACGAGCTGCTTTACATGCCTGTTACTGTTCCATTTAACATGGTTGCTGAATTAAAAATGGGTGACAAGTTAGTTAAGAAGATAACATTTGATGAGTGTTATGTTGATGATAAGACCTTCGAGTTAGGTCCCGATGGCGTTGGAATAACAGTGTACAATTTCACTGCAACTAGGGTTAGGGAGGAGTAAAAGCATAATAACATCCTATTTTTATATTTTTAAATATGTTTAGTTTGGAGGATGGATTATGAGGAGGCTCACGAAGGAGGATATTTTGAAGGGTAAGGAGAAACGTGTGGAGTTGTATATTAAGGAGTATGATGCTACTGTCGTTATTCGCCCACTTACTGATGGCGAGTTAACTGAGTTATTTTCACTTTTTGGGGAGTTACCATTGAGAGAGGATGGCTCTCCTGATTTAAGTAGAATTGACTTTAGGAAGAATTTTGAAATTTTGAGGCGTGCTGCATCTCTTGGACTTGTTGAGCCTAAGCTTAGTGAGGAAGAGTTAGAGGACATGATTTTTGGGGTGCCTGAGTTTATTGGAGCTAAAGTTTTAGAGATAAGTGGAGTCGTATCTAGTGAGGAACTTAAAAAAAAAGTTAGAGCTAGAAGAGTTCGTAAGAAGTCCTGAGGGGCAGGAACTTTCAATTTTATGTCTTGATTATGGATATAAGTTAGCTGAGAGTCCAGGGGATTTGACGCGAGATCAAATTAACTTTCTCTTAGTAGCTCTCTCATATCGATTGAGGCAATTGGCGGAGTTTTCTAGACCAATTGAGGAGGGTACTACAAGAATTATTTTCCAATAATTTGAGGGGTTTAGAATGGAGGGAGAGGAATCTAAAGCTTATAGCGGGGCTCTCTCTCCGCTTGAGAGGGTTAGTGCTATAATTTCTTCTCTAAATAAATCCTTCACTAAGTATTACATTGAAGTTTCTAGATCTATTGGAAACTTGATGCAAAGTATGATTAGGCTTAGATGGTACTTGTCACAGCTTTCAATGCTTAGATTTCCTGCAATTTCTTTTCCACCAATTTTTAGAGAATCTTTAAGAGTTGAGGATTTCCCTATTTTTCATATTGAGTCTATAAGGTTTATTCTTCCATCTAGACGTATATTATTGAATAGAGCTTTATTGAATGTTTTAGCGAGGTTTAGAAGTCGAATTACTAGTGAAGTAGAACTTGCTTATCCTGGGATTAGGGATGTTTCATACATTTTTCATCAAGCTGTTTTAAGCTCTTCAAGATTTAGAATGATTTTTTCTGCTTCCCAGCTTCTCTCTGAGGGAATGATTAAAGCTGAAGCTTCAAGGAGCTCTCTAGCTAAGCTTTCTCCTAAAATTGTTGAGTTTGCTTCTTTGAGGAGAGTTAGAGATGTCTCTAGAGTAATGGATATTGCGAGTTATCCTGAGAAGATTAGAGTTAAGCATCCAGTAAGGATTTTTCCTATAGAAGTGGTTGAAACGTTTAGTGGACAGTTGAAGTTATTGGAGAGGGATCTCTATAAA
The DNA here is from genome assembly GCF_058356305.1 of Candidatus Culexmicrobium sp. Classification (NCBI taxonomy): domain Archaea; kingdom Thermoproteati; phylum Candidatus Culexarchaeota; class Candidatus Culexarchaeia; order Candidatus Culexarchaeles; family Candidatus Culexmicrobiaceae; genus Candidatus Culexmicrobium; species Candidatus Culexmicrobium sp. Next base: position 46,948 of record NZ_JBTVBB010000008.1, on the reverse strand, counting down.
ATTTCATCATTATTATCATCTTCTCTCAAGGCTTTAGAAATGGCTTCGGTTAAAAGGGGAGCTGATTATGCTTCTGAATATTACTCTAGGGCTTTCATACTTACTTCTCATATATTTACTTCTAAATTAATTCCTCCTCTAAAGTTTCAAGATTTAATTACAAGTCTCCATTTTCCATTAGTTAGGAGGATTGCAGATTTAAGTGCCTTTACTTTACCGATCTCTATTTATGATTTTTATGGAATAGTTGATAGAGGATATTTTAAGCAATTAAAAGTTCTTCAGAGAAGGCCAGTTAAAACGTACTTCCGAGATACTGTATATCCTATGCTTTCCATACTTCCAAGAATATTTTTTGATTTTTCTAAACGCTTTTATGTTGATATTGAGGGATTGAGTGCTGCTCCAATTATACCTAGAGTTTTTATTGAGAAAGTTCCTAGGATAAGTGATTTTCCAAGTAGAGTTATAGGTGAAGTTAAGGTTTTTCCAAAATTGATTAGTGAGAGTTTAAGTGGATTGGAGCAGGTTGTCTCCCTAACTTCTGTCCATGACGTTCACTGGGGAATTTATGAAGAATATTTTAAACAATTGAAGACTCTTCTAAGAAGATCTGTTGAAGCATGTTTTAGAGGATTGGTATATCCTACTCTTTTTTTGCCAACTGAAAGGATCCTTAGTTTTCCTATGCAATTTTATGCTTACCTTGGAAGATGGAGTGATGCTCAGTTTACGCTTAAATTTAAGCCTTTAATTTTACCAGTCATCCCTTATGAGATTTCTAGGGAAGATGTTATTTTAAGGGGGTTTGATGTATTTATTTCTCCTAAGATTCAGAAATACTTGAATTTAATGAAGTCTATATTTCATGAAACTTATAGGAACATGGAGAGTACCTTGATTTCTTTCCCATATGTTTTTAAGAGGCTTTATCTACCTTACAAGTCTATATACCCTGATATCCAAACTGTAGAGCCTATTGTTACTCGTGGTTTAAGTTTGAGATTTCCCCTTCTTCAAAATGTTTTTGAAGCTTCCAGGAGGAGACCTCTTGCTTATGATTTTATGGGTCTTCTTAAATATGCTTTGACTATAAGTAAGCGTGTTCAATCTAGCTTGATTAGTGAGAAGATTTTCGAGATTGCTAAATTCATTCCTGAGCGATATGTTGTAGGTAAGGTGCCTTTAAGGCCTCAAATAACTCCGTTGAGGATTGTTTCACCAATTAGGATTCAAGAAGCTATTCCAATGTTTTCTCTTAGGAGGCCTCAAACTGTGGTGGCTAGGGAGCCTAGAGTTTTAAGACCTTTAAACATTACAGTTAAGGTTGAGTCTTTGAGGGATGAGCGTGATTTGAGGGAGCTTGAGAGGAAGATTGCCAAGATTTTGAGGGAGGCTGCTCGTAGATATGGGGTGGTTTTATGAGTATTGAGATTGATGGAATGCCTTTAATTAAGCATGATAGGGATGATGATACTGGTAAGACTAAGGAGATTAGAAGTGTATATAATCTTAGTGTAAGTAAGAGGCGTAGAATAGTTGAGCATAAAATCCCAGGTTTAGAGGGTGGAGTTCTACAGGATTTGGGGAGGGAGCCCATTAGAATTTCCTTTGACGGTGTATTATATGGTGAGAAGGCTAAGGAGGTTTTAGAGCAATTAATATCTAAGTTTAAGGCAGGTAAGCCGCTACCATTTTACTCTACTATTTCTGATATTGCTGAGATTCCAAAGGTTTTAATTGAAGATTTACGTGTTGAGGATATGAGTAGTGTTACGAATGTTTTTAAGTATTCTATTGTTTTAAGGGAATTTCTTCCTCCTGAGGAAGAGGAGGAGAAGCCTCCTAGTCAGGATGATGAGGCTAAGAAGGAGGTTGAAGATAAAGCTGATGAAGCTAAGGATTCTATAAACTATATAATTGGTAGAGTTTTAGATGCTGATGGTAATCCATTGGAGGGGGTTACCGTAAAAATTAGTTGGGATGGTGGAGAATATACTGTTAAAACTGATGAGAATGGAGTTTACAGGAAGGATAATTTGAAGCCTGGTAAGTATAAGATTACTGTTGATGCACCTGGTTATGAGGGTGTTGAGAAGGAAGTTGAGATAAAGTAATTTTTAGTAGATGAAGGGATTGGTTAAGAATAAGGATGATATGGTACTCGCTATTGAGCCCATTAAAGTTTGGTTTGAAGTGAAGTTTTCACTTAGTGAGGGTTACTGCGAGTCTAATGTTAAGAAGCTTAAATACCAGAATGATATTCGTTTTATTGGTAAATTATTGTCTCATTGTTCGTTTATATAGGGTTGGTCAAAAGGGATTTTGATATGAATTTCAGTGATTGAAAGTTATACATTTAGTCAGTAGAGTTTTGATTTTAAATGTATTCTTGTATAGTTTCTGTAGTATAACCTGTCTTCATTAGCACCGCACCATCCTCTAATATATTTTCTAATGAATCATTATATTTACCATGTAAATCTGATAAGGAAGGTTTCAGAAAGTAGTAATTAGATGGATTTATCTTAGTAAAGTCAATTAACTGATAAAAGTAGTAGTCGTCATGGTATATACTCTACATTTACATTTAGTTTTTCAGCAATTTCAGCTTGCTTCTTATCACATGTCACGAGAATAATTTTTCTCTTCAATGCCTGTGCGATAAATAGTGCGTCATATATCGTAATACTGTACTCCAAAGATATCTTTAACCCTTCCATCAAATATTTATCCTGAGAATCTACTCTGAGAACTATATTCCTAATACTCTTCAAATCCTCTAACAAAAGAAAAGCTGTCTCTACATCAATATCCTTCAATAAATACACTCTTCTCCATATAGCATTAGCCGTCTCCTTTATAGCTAAAGGAAGCGTATAAGGTCTCATTTTCAAAATATCTGAAATACTTTTCCAGCCTCTCTCCTTCAACAAATACTTCATTAACACTGAGGAATCAATGACTCTTTCTGTCAATTTTTAACCACCTAACAATAGTTCCAGAAGGTAATTCAGGAATATCCTTTAAATGCTCCTCAATCCTTCTAAGAATATCATTAACCTTATACTTAATAATCCTCTCCTCTATGAATCTCCTAATCTCCTCGCTCCAATTAATATCCTTAAGCTCATTCATCCTTTCTTTAAGCTCCTTCGGCACCCTAATACTTATAACCACAGACATGCTCATCCAACCGCAATACATAAATGTAATACAAATATATAAACATGGTTACTAGACATTAATAGAACAACAAATAAAGTATCTTTAGAATAAAACAACCATTAAACCTTGCTGGTTATAGTATCACCGCGTATAATAAGGGTAACTTAATTTGTCTCAGTTTCCAGTATTGTGTTCTCAGCCATTATGGAATATACTAGTTCGCTTTAATATAAGGTGAAACTGAATTGATAAAATTGAAAATCTACTAGATAATCCTTAAATAATTAGTTAAAGAGAACTTTTAATAAGTTTATGTGGTGTTTTATATCTTGATAACTGGAGGAACTTTATATTGGTTGGAAAGAAGGAGTTTAGAGTTGAAGACATGCTTCTTCAAGCTTTAAACAGAGAGAATGTGGATAAGAAGATTGAGGAGATTAAAAATAAAATTGATCAAAAGAAGGAGGAGCTGAGCAAGAAGATTAATGAAATTAAAGAACGTCTTAAGGATGAAGCCGAGGAATTGAGGAGGAAGATGGAGGAGAAGTTAGCTGAAATTAAAGATGAGCTTGAAAGGAAATTAGAGGACTTAAAGAGGAGAGCTGAAGAGAAAAAGGAGGAGTTCAAAGATAAGATAGAAGAATTGGAGAAGAAAATTGAAGATGAATTTCAGAAAATAAAGAAGAAGATTGAAGAAGAAATTGAACAAGTTAAAAAAGAGGTGGAGGAAAAGAAAAAGGAAATAGAAGAGAAAGTTGAGGAGGAGAAGGAGGAATTTAAAGAGGAGAAGGAGGAGCTCTTGGAAAAGCTGAAAGAAGAAAAGGAGAAGCTTGAAGAGAAAATTGAAGAAGGAAAAGAGGAGATTAGAGAGGGAGTTGAAGAGTTAAGGGAGGAATTCAAAGAGGAGAAGGAAGGCTTAGTTACGAAGATTGGGGAGGAGAAGGGGAGATTAAGTGAAGAGTTAAGTGAGATTGAAAGGGGCATAAGAGATATTACAAAGTAGTTTGCTTATTTTCGCAATTTTTATTTATTAACTTTCATAAATTTAGTTTCATGGATGTTTTGAAGCCGAGTTATATGGTTAGGATTGGCTCTGAAACCTTTCAGCCTAGCAGTAGGAATGTCATTGGAATTAGAGTTAACTTGAATATCGATGCTTATGTAAATGATTTTGAAGTACTGTTTACGCCCTCAAATAAGGTTTTTAAAATTAAGCGTGGTGATAATGTTTCAATTCAACTTGGCTATAATGATAGTTTAGTTGATGTCTTTAAGGGTACAGTTGATGATGTTGAACATGGATTTTCGATGGTTAGGATTGTTGGTTTCAATTTTGCTTCGAGGCTTGTGAATTTGAGGGTGAATCAAGTTTATGAAAATCAGTCTGCTGGGAGTATTGTCTCTGATCTCGCTGGTAAAGCTAATGTTAAGGTTGAGGATGCTATGGATGGAATTAGCTTTCCAATGTATGTTGTTGATGATAGTAAGAATGTTTTGGAGCATATTAAGGATTTAGCTGAAAAGTGTGGTTTTGATATCTTTTTTACTGTTGATAATAAGCTTGTTTTTAAGAGGTATGAGCGTAAGGAGCCTCATGTATTAGAGTATGGTAAGAATATTATTGAAATTGAGGTTTACGATTATAAGCCTCTATATGCTGGTGTAACTATTCATGGTGAAAGTCCTGCTAGTTATAAGGGTGCTGATACTTCCCATTGGTTGACTAAGAAGAGTGTTGAAGGTGTAGCTGGTTCTGGAATTTCTCTGCCTGTTTTTGATCCAACTGTAAGGGATAAGGATACTGCTGAGAGTGTTGCTAAGGCTAAACTTGAAGTTTTGTCTAAGTCAATTAGCGGTGCTGTCAAGATTATTGGTGACGCTGAGATAGGGTTAGGTGACACTATTGAGATTAAGGGGGTGCCTAATGGTAAGGTTAATGGTGAATTTCAAGTTCGTGGTGTAGAGCATGTTTTAAATAAGAATGATGGATTTATAACGTATGTTTATTGGAGGATTTAGATGTGAGTAGTCTTGAGGTAATTGATATTATAAGGAAGATTGTTGAACATGAGCTTAGAAAGTTACATATTGTTGAGATTGGTGTTGTGACTTCTGTTTTTCCACGTTCTAGTGAGGGTGATAAGAGTAATTATGAGTGTAACGTGAAGTTGAAGTATAGGGATCTTGAGCTAAGAAGGGTTCCAGTTGCTACTCAGCATATTGGCTTGGCTAATATTCCTCATGTTGGTGATTTAGTTTTAGTGACCTTTGTTAATGGCAACATTAATTCTCCTGTTATTATTGGGCGTCTATATACTGATGAGGATAGGCCTCCCATTAGTAAGGAGGAGGAAATTGTATACATTCCACCTTACTCTAAGAGTTCTAGTCTTAGGCGAATTTATATGGAGCTTCCAAGTGGTCTAGCTTTAACTATTACTGATGATGATGTGAAGATTGAGGCTGGAAAAACTGTTATTACTGTCGATCGTGATGGTGCTGTGAAGATTAAGTCTAACTCTAGTGTAGCTATTGAGGCTAGGGGTGATCTTTCTATCTCAGCTAATAGTATTAAGATGAAGAGTAGGCAGTCTATTGAGATGGAGAGTAAAATGATGAATGTTAAGATGGAGAAGTCGGATATGGATATTAAAATGCTTGGTATTAAGAACACTAATTTTAATTTGGAGGTTCAGTCTTTATTGTCTATTAAGTCTTCAGCTACATTGAATATTGAAGGTGGTATCGGAAATATAAAAATGTCTGGTCCGTTAACTATAAAAGGTGCAGTAGTGAATATAAATTAAATTGTAGGCGGTTTTATGGGTTTACCAGCAGCAAAGTTAGGGGATAGGGTGGTAGCTACTGATACTCACATTATTTTGATGCCTAGTCCTACTGGCCCTATTCCAACTCCAACTCCTCTACCTTTTAATGGTATTATTAATGGTAATTTGAGTCCTAATGTCTTTATTATGGGGCGTCCAGCTGCAACTGTTGGTAGTACAGCCATTAATACTCCTCCTCACATTCCTCCTGGAGGTTCATTTTCTAAGCCTCCAAGCAACATGGCTACTATTATAACTGGTAGTTCAACTGTATTTATTAATGGGAAGCCCGCAGCTAGGGCTGGGGATACTGCTATTACTTGTAATGATCCCGTTGATCTTCCTGTTGGTAAAGTTGTTGCAACTGGAACTGTTTTTATTGGTTAGTTTGGAGGTTACTTTGTGTCTAAAAAAGTTTTGGGTAGAGATTTAAAGCTGGTGGATTTGGAGTTAGGTTCCGATTTAGCTATTTCACCTAGTGGGGATTTGGAAGTTATTAGTGATGAGTATAATCTTAGTCAAGCAATTATTAATAGGCTTAGAACTAGGATTGGTGAGCTCTCTGATTTAGGGCATCCAAATTATGGATCTAGGCTTTATGAGCTTATAGGACAGCCGAATAATGAGAGGACTAGGAATCTGGCTAGACTTTATACTATTGAGTGTATTTCGCAGGATCCTAGAGTTGAAGAGATTTTAAGTGTTAGTGTAACTGTTCCAAGAGATGATCCTAATCGTATTGACATAAGTATTCTTGTAATGCCTACTGGAAGTTCAAGAGTTTTAAATATTGTCTTTCCATTCTATTTGGAGGTTTCATGATGGCTTTTAGAAGGAAGAGTTATGAGGAAATTAGGGATAGTATTCTTTTTCAAATAACTAAGGGTATTATTAATGAGAAACATGTCTTTGATCTTTATAGGTCAAAGTATAAGTTAGATAATACTCCTGTTAAAGAGATCGTAAAAGTTGAAGGGTTAATGAATGGTGTACGCCATGTCTTTAGGAAGAATGTTGACTATAGGCTTGTTGATGATATGATTGAATGGTTAGATGATGGTGATAAACCTGACGATAAAACTCCTTTTTATGTTAATTATATCGTTGATGAGCCGTCAGGTATAACTGATATTAATCCGGGAAGTGTCGTTAGAACTATTGTTGAGGCGATTAGTAGGGAAATCGATTATCTTTATACTCAGTTAAATCAAGTTTATCTTGCAGGTTTTATTGATACTGCATCGGGTAGTGCTCTTGACTTGGTTGTCTCCCTGCTGGGTGTTGAACGTAAGCCAGCTGAACCTGCTACTGGAATTGTGACTTTCGGTAGGAATACTGATCCTGGTGAGGTTGCTATTAGTAGTGAAGCACACTTATTTGATGGTCGATTTCGATATGAATTAAAGAGTTTTCCTGTCAAGAGTATAGTCAAGGTTGAAGGAACTGTTAATGGTTCTGTTTATGTCTTTGAACAGGGTAAGGATTACATTTTGGTTGATGATACGATTGAGTGGTTAGATGATGGAGTTAAACCTGATTTAAATACAATTTTTTATGTCGACTATGTAGCTTATGAGCAAATTAAAATTCCAGTTGGAACTAAGGTTTCAACTTATGCTAGAAGACCCGAGGATGCAAAGGTTTTCATTACAACTGAGGAGCGTTTTCTTAGGAGAACTAGTGATGGGCGATGGGAGGCTGATGTACCAGTTAAAGCATTGATTCCAGGTAAAGCTGGAAATGTTTATGCTGGTGCAATTACAGTTATGCCTCAACCTTTAGTTGGAGTTGAATATGTTATTAATAGAGAGGATATTTTGAATGGTGTTGATGAAGAAAGTGATGAAGAGCTTAGGTTAAGAGCAAAACATGCCTTAGAAGTTGCTGGCAAAGCTACTCTAACTTCTCTTGAAGCTGCCGTTAGAGGGGTTGAAGGTGTTAGTGCTGTTTTGGTGGAGGATATGCCTGATGGCGTTCCAGGGGTGGTTAGAATTATTGTTGATGGTGGAGATGATGATGAGATAAGAGGAGTTATTGATGATGTCAGAGCTGCTGGAGTTAGAGTTGAATTTCTAAGGCCTAAGTCAGTTTATATTGATGTGAATTTAACGTTAATAGTTGAATCTGGTTTTTCAGAGCAAGATGTTGAGAGGAGTGTTGAATCTAAAATTAGAAGCTATGTTTCTTCGTTAAGTATCGGGGAAGATGTTATTTTTAATAGGATTATTCAAGTTTCACTTAGTGTCGAGGGTGTGTATGATGTTAGAGATGTTACTGTCACTGCATATTATGAGAGCGGTAAAGTGATTACTAGTGAGCGGGATAATATAGTGATTGCCTCTGATGAAAGGGCAACTATGAGAAATGTCAATATATTGATAATGCAGTTGAAACGAGGAGGGAAGTAGAATTAAGAGAACTAAGAGGATAATCGAGCGTCTTCCAAGCTTCTATAAAGTTTGGGATAGACGTACTTTACTTTTCAAAATAATATATTCAATAGGCAAGATGTTAGAGGAAGCCGAAAAGGATTTGGATGCAATACTATATTCTCATTGGGTTGACACCGCCTTTAAAGGGGATTTAGATAAGTTAGGGGCAATCTTTAACATTAAAAGAAAGCCTGGTGAATCTGATGAAGATTTTAGGAATAGGTTGAAGAGAGCTATAGTGGAATTTAAGGGTGGTGGTACAGTTAGTGCATTGTTAACTGCTGTTAAGATGAGTTTAGGCGTACCTTTAGATTACCCCATTGAGCTCGTCGAGAATCCTCCAGTAATTCTTTATAAGGAAATTGATGTTAGAACTGGTGATACATGGTGGTTTTCAAGTAATAGTGTTTTGGATGCTATTCCGAATTTAATGTTGTTTGTTAAGAGTAAGGGTGCAAAAATTATTAAGCCTACCCTCACCAATTTAGAGACAAATGAGTCTATTACCTTTAATGGTGAAGTTAAAAGTGGAGATGTACTTGAAATAAGGAATGGAAGAGCATTTTTGAATGGTGTGGATGTTAGTGATAGGCTCTCAGTCGATAAAATGCCAACTATACTTAGAAAGGGTTCTGAATGGAAATATGATGAAGTGTTAGCTGAGAATATTGGTGTTTTTGATAAAGCTAGGTTTGATGATGCAATTTTCGCCATTGGTATTCCCTTGGTTTCACTTAAATTTGAGTGGACTGCTTATCAGCCTGCTACATTTGAGCTCAGAATTCCTAGGGATGCTTTAGTTAGGAGGGATGTTGTTGAAGTTGAGGAAATCGTTAACTCTATTAAGGCTGCTGGCGTTAAAGCTATTATTAAGGTTATTGGTAGGTGAGTGATATGGTTAGATTTGAACCTATAAGGAGGAAACCTGGAGAGTTAATTAGATCTGAAGATTGGAATAAAATGCAAGAGGATATTAAAAGTGACTTGGTTGAATTGGAAGAAAAACTGCGTAGGTTGAGGGAGTATGTTGATAGTCTAACTGAAACTGTTGTTATGATAAATCTGCAGAGTCCTACAGGTACTTCCTATAATTTGAATGAGGAAGTTCCAGGTGAGACTGGTAATTATGCTGCAAGTGTTGTTGGCCATATAACTAAGCAGTGGGTCTTAGGTAGAGGGAAAACTGGTGAAATTTGTAGGTTTGGTATTCTTAACTGTTTTGATGTACTTTATTATTGGGCTGGAGCTGATAATGGTGATAAGAAGACGCTTGAAATAACATTAGAATATGTGGATGGGACAACTTATACTTTTAGAGATTTATTTATTCATGAATGTAAGGAGCTTAGAGTTAAGGGTACTGATAACCCCTATGTAGAATATTTACTCTCGCCGAATGAGCGTGTCTGGTATAAATATGAACTTAGAAATCCTAATCCTGATAAGGAAGTAAGATATGTAGTTTTTAAGGATACTAACGAGGAATGTGCACCTAGAATTGGTAATATAATTCAGATAATCACTAGACTACAACCTCTCTCAAAGTAACATTAACCAATAGAATTTGAATTATAAACTAGGCTAAGCATAATAGAGTAAAAAATTCTTTCAGTTTACTTTCAATTTAGTCTTTTTAATTACTCTGCTTGACTTGCACCACAGTCACTACAGAATTTAGCTACGACTGGTATTATTGCACCACAATTCTTACATGCTTTTACATCTACACCTGATGGTGGCATTCTACCACATTTTGGACATGCTTCTGCGTCTAGGGGCATTCTGGCACCACAATGCATACAGTATCTCTTCTTTTCTATGAATGTTAGGTTTACATTACCACTTCTTAGACCCTTCGCCTCTGCAGTCACTTTGACGCTTCCAAATTCTGTTGATGATGTTAATGTTGCCATTCCAGTTGTTGACCCCTTTGGTATAATGACCTTATCTATTATCTTCCCCAGCGTTGTTGTGAGTTTTACTTCGATATCTCTTGGAGCAGGTATAAGTTTACCTTCATCATCTACTAGTTCTATCTTTATTGTTGATGTGGATTTTCCATCACCTAGAATTTCAGTTGGATCTGCTGTTAATCTTATTGCTGTAGGTTCAGGAACTTTTTCTTTAGGTTTCCTCATTTTTAAGAATAGGACAACTGCAACTGCAGCAATACCTCCTACGGCTCCTAATATCATTTCTATTGGGAAGCGGGATGGAGGTGGATTTACAGTTATATTTCCAGTTAATCCATTAACGTCAATAGTGAATGAACCTTCTTGCTGTGGTGTATATTTAAAGGTTACTGTTTTTTCCTCACCTGGGTTCACTGTTATTTGCTGTGTTTCTTCAATATTACCATTTATCTTTAATGTAACAGTAAATATTCCAGGTGCTCCTCCAGTGTTGGAGACTTGAGCTGTTATTGTTACTTCTTCACCAACTGTAACTGTTGTTGGATTTATATTTAAATTGCTAATCTGAAATATTGGTGGTTTTATCAGTATAATTGTTAAGAGTTTAGAGAAATCTATACTATCAAGAGATCCCCAGTCTGGCGGATAGTATAGCTGTATAGGTGGTGAAGGTGAAAAAATAATTATGCCAAATTTTATAGCTGAAGGTAAAGCTCCATTTCTTGGGGGTGAGATTTCTTCTAGATTTATCGATATTTCCCAGATTACATGGTTGGTTCTTGACTTAGGTGATGGACCAAATCCAACTGCATATGTGGCTGTTGTATCAGGTGATTCTCCTTCACCCCATATAATCTTTTTACAAAGGCCTTTTTCTTGAAGTATGCCTTCTTTAGAGACGCTAGGTACATATATGATGTCTATTCCTTCTGTTGGATTTTGGTCTTGGTCAACATCGATTACTACATAGAATAGATCCGGGAATTCAAATTCTGCAGTTCTTTCAAAGTTGATTTCTATATCTGATGTAATATCTAATAGGAGGTATAAGTTTTGTTCATCGTTTTGGATTTTTAAATATCCTATTGGAGGTTCATCTTTCGCCCATATTTTTGGTCTTAATGTGATTTCGGTTGCTTCATCCCATTCTCCTTCAGATATTATTCCGTCTATTTCCGGAGGTGTTTCAGTATATGTGCTGTTTTGCTCTGCATTTAAAACTAATGGAATGTTGATTGCTAGTATTAGTATTAATAAAACAAACATACTTTTTCGTATTCCCAACATGTAAATTCTCCTTTATTGGCAGTACTATATGTTTTAACATATTTGTGTTTTTCTGTTATTGATTGAGGCTTCACAACTTTATAATGTCCTTAGAAGGTATTTTGATGTAATGAAAAACTTAATTTATACCGTACTATATATTTGTTTTTAATTCAAGTGTGTAGTAAGGGTTGTAGAATGAAATGTTTAACAAAATTGAGCGTCTAATTATTGATGTTTTAAGGAAGAACTTGGATGTTGTTCCTAAGGATAATATTGGAGTTAAGCGTTATAGTTTAAAGAAGAAGTTGAAGCTCCCAGCTATTTCAATTGAGAACGTTGAATTTTATGTTGAAGATCCAGGGATTGGTAGGGCTTTAAGTTCAGTTGAAAAGGAGTTAGTGGATGTATTCAGTGGAGATGGTGAGAAAGTTAGTTTTACATTGAGTAGGAAGCCTCTTAAGCCAACTGTTGAAGTTGAGCATCCACCTGGTAGGAAACTGAGGGAGAACGTTGATTTTCATATTGATTATGCTGAGGGTGTTATTGTCTTTAGTTCACCTCCATTGGCTGGTGAAAGAAATGTTATCATAAAGTATAGTGCGCCTGTTGAGGTTAGAGGTTTAAAGTTTTATGTTAAGTTTCATATTGGTATATGGTCTGATGATTATTCTTTGTGTGATGATATTGCTGTTAAGGTGATGGAGATATTATTGAGAGAGGAAAAGCAGTTTAACGTGAAAGGAATTTTTCTTAAGCCTCTTAGAGGTTTTAGTGTTGATTTCAACGAGTTTATTTCAAAGGATGTCTATTGTAAAGTTTTGGAGTATCAAGTTGAGACTCAACTTCAAGTTGAAATTCCAGTTCCAAGGATTGAGCGGATAGAGGTTAGAAGAGTTTAGTTTCATATTTCCTTTTCTTTTATTAATGTTAAGGCTATTCCGATTAGTGTTATTATCATGGCTAATGTTGTTTCAATTTTTATTGGTTGATTTAGAATTATGTTTGCCAGTACTGTTGCTCCAACTGGTTCTCCTAGAGTTATTGTTGTAACTGTTATTAGTTTCATATATTTTAGAGCATAGTTTAGTAGTGTATGTCCTAGGAGCATTGGTATTAGGGCTAGTGTTATGAAAATTGTCCAAGTGTTAATGTTGTGGTTTAAAATATTTTCATTATAAAGTATGGTGGTTATTAGTAGGATTAATGCTGCAAAGCTGTATACTAGTGCTGTGTAGCTTATTGTATCCATTGTAGTTCGAAGATTTCTACCAATTGTAAAGTATACGGAGACTGTTATTGCCCCTATCAACGCGTATGCTATTCCCAAGATTCCAATTGCTCCATTTAGCTGAGATGTTAATCCTGCTAGGATTGAAATGCCTGTTATCGCTATTATTACTCCTATGATTTGGATTATTGATGGCTTTTCTTTTAATAGCAGTAATCCAAGTAATGTGGAGAATAGTGGATTTGAACTTACAATGGTTGTACTAATTGCAACTGGAACCATAAATAATGATTCCATCCAGAATGTGAAGTGAATTGCTAGACATATGCCTGCTATTAATGTTAGCTTTAATGTCTTGCTGTTTACGTTAATTTTTCTTTTAAGTGTAAATAGTAAAATCCATGTGAATATTGCTGAGAAAATTAATCTCCATAATGCGCATATTAATCCTGATGTGTTTGATACTACTACTAATATTGACGCCCATGAGACACTTATAACTGCCATTATTAGTGCAATCCATGGCCTCACAGATCTGTTGATATTTAGATTAGAAGTCATTGTTCCACTTCACTTAGTAATAGATAATAATGTCTTATTTTAGATTGTTATAGGGTGGTTCTTTGTCTAAGTTTAAGGTTGGCTTAATTGAAGCTTCTCCTGGTGAGCGGGTTTATGGATGTTTAAATGTGGGTTCAATGGCTGATGACACCCCCATAGAGATTCCAGTAATAGTAATTAGAGGTGTTGATGAGGGTCCAGTTTTATATGTTCAAGCTGCATGTCATGGGGAGGAAATTAATGGAATTGAAGTTATACGAAGAGTTGTTGGTAAATTGAATCCTAATGAGTTGAGGGGTACGTTAATAGCTGTGCCTGTAGCTAATCCTTTAGCATTTAGAAGTAAGCAAACCTATACTCCAATAGAATTGGAGAATATGAATAGAGTCTTTCCTGGAAGATCTGATGGTAGATTAAGCGAGCGTATGGCTTATGCTATTTGGAGTAATTGTATTAAGGGTAAAGCTGACTATGTAATTGATCTACATACTGGTATAAGGACAATGCTAACTTTTATTTTCGTAGAGTATGGTGAGGATGAAGCTATAAAGAAGTCTAGTGAGTTGGCTAGAGTTTTTGGTACTGAGTATATTGTAAAGGAGGTTAGGGATGAGTATTGGAAGCGGATAAGATTTGGTGGAAAATTGAGGAATGTTTGCAATGAGCATGGTATACCTTCAATTACCCCTGAGCTTGATGGGAGGCGCTGTCTAAATGAAGAGGCTATTCAAACTGGTGTAAGAGGTGTTTTTAATGTAATGAAGTATCTAGGTATGCTTGAAGGAACTATTGATCTTCCACCTAAACAATATGTATTGAAGTGGAGTCCAGGTGAACCTAAAGTTACTTCTTCACGTGGAGGAATATTCATTTCTAAAGTTAAGCCAGGTCAGATGGTTGATGAAGGGGAGGTTTTAGGCTTTATTTATAGTGTTAAAACACTTGAAGTTGTTGAGGAGATTAGAGCTCCTAAAAGTGGTATTGTACGGTATGTGACGGAGTATCCTGTTGTAAATGCTGGGGATAGGTTGCTTGAGGTTTCAGAGATTATTGAGGTAATTGAAAATCACTAAACCTTCGAGCTGACTCTACAATTATTTTGTTAAGTTGTTTCAAAAAACAATTAAGTGTTAAGATTAAGTATAAGCGTGGTGAATTAATTGGTTTCAAGGGCAAATGATTGGCTTAGACAGGCAATTAAAGATTTGAATCATGCTAAGAAGTCAATTAAATTCAAGGATTATGAATGGGCTTGCTTTGCATCACATCAAGCAGCAGAAAAGGCTGTTAAGGCACTTTACCAGAAATTGGGCATAGAGGTATGGGGGCACTCTGTTTCACGTATGTTATTATCACTCCCTGAGGAGTATAAGCCTTCAATGCAACTTATAGATAAAGCTAAGGAGCTTGATAGACATTATATTCCCACTAGATATCCAAATTTTCATTCAGAAGGAGCACCACTTGACTATTATACTGAGAATGATGCTTTGAGGGCGGTGAAATATGCGGAGGAAATTGTCGAATACTGTAGAAATAAAATTGTTTAAACTTGATTACGATAAGGTGATAAAGAAATTAAAATTGTATGCTAGGAAATCTTTGGAGAAGAAGGCTGAGGCTGTGATTTTGATTGGCTCTTTAGCTAGGGGGGATTATACTGCCTTCTCTGACGCCGATGTTGTAATCGTTACGATGAGTGCACCTAAGAATCCTTTAGATCGATTATTAAGGTATATGGATCCAAGCTTACCTATAGATTTACAAGTTTGGGTATATACTTATGATGAACTTAAGAGTATGGCTCTTGAGAAGAGAAGAATTGTTAAGGAGATAGTTAATTATGGGGTGTTACTTGCAGGATCTTTAGATTTGATTGATAAGTTAAGAGGATGGTTAAAAGAGGATGGTTGAAGTTTTAATTAGGCGTAGTTGTCTTGAAACTATATTTATGATTGCTAAGAATGCTCATCCTAAAGAGACTTTACTGTTACTTCGTGGAAAAATTGAGAGAAGGTTCATTAAAATTGATGAGGTTCTATTTATACCTCCAAGATATGTTGGTGTAGGTGTTGTTTCCTTTGACCCATATCGTCTCCCAATAGATTTCTCTATAATCGGTATTGTTCATAGTCACCCTTCAGGTAGTTTGTCGCCCTCTGTTGAGGATCTTAATGTTGATTTTGGCTCTATAATGATGATTGTTGGTTATCCTTATGATTCTGAACGTTGTGTTGCAGTTTATACTTATGATGGCAGGAGAATTAAGCTTAGGGTTGTTGATGATTGATCTTGGTCCAGTTGAGTATTATTGCTGGTGTATATTCAATTAGTTTTCTTACTCCCTCAACTTCTATGAATTCGTTTGGTGCATGTGCTCTACCGCCATATCCTGGCCCTGCTATTACTACTGGTATTTTTAGTTTCTTTGTGAATAGGTATGAGGGTGCTGATCCTGTTATCGTAGTTAATGTGTAGGGTTTCATTCCTAGGTCTTGATATGCTTTTCTTGCTGCTTTGGCTATTGTGCTTTCAGGTGAGGTTCTACTCCAGTCATACATGTCACTTACTTGTACATTTATCCATTTCTTGAATCCATGTTTTTCTAAGTGTTTCATGAATTTGCTTAATGTTTTCTCTGGCTTCATATTTGGTACTAGTCTAATATCCATTTTTAATGATACACTTGATGGTGTTATGGTTTTAGTTCCTGCCCCTACGTGTCCTCCTATTATTCCGTCGATGTTTATGCTTGGCTTGAAGTATACTTCTATGTATAGGTCTCTTCCACTTTTTCTTAGCTTCTTTATTCCATGCATTTCGGCTAATTCTCTCATGTCAACTGCTTCAATTAATTCGTCTAGATACTTTAAGTCTTCTTCTGTTGGTGTTATAACGTCTTCATAAAGCCAATCTACTAATATGTTCCCATCTTTATCTTTTAGTGTTGAAATTAGGTTTGCAATTATTTCAATTGGATTATAATGTGCCTGAACTAGGCTACTATGCACGTCATATTTGCTTGTCTTTATTTTTAGGTCTAAGTATATGATTCCTTTATTTCCAAGTATGATTTTCGGTTTTCCTTTGGGTCTTTCTGTTGGTAGTGCAAAGTATACTGCATTTGCTTTCTTTAATTCGTCTTTTTTATCTTCAATTATTTTCGGCATACTTGGACTTCCTAGCTCTTCTTCTCCTTCGAATATGAAGTATATGTTTACTGGTATTTTTCCAAGACTTTCCTTCATTGCATCTAGTCCAAGTAGCATTGCCATTAATGGAGCTTTTGTATTTACTGCTCCTCTAGCAATAATGTTGCCGTCAATTATTTTTGCTTCAAAGGGTGGTGATATCCATTGATCTAATGGTTCAACAGGCTGTACATCATACATGTTGTATAGAATTAATGTTTTTTCTGCATTATTGTCCATGTATCCATAGACTATTGGGTGTCCTCCATATCTGAGCAGTTTTGCTTCAACTTCAAATCTCTCCTTCAGGAAGTCTTTTAGGAATTTTGCTGTTTCTTCTATTCCCTCACCTGTAGCTGAAATACTTGGTTTTCTTAAGAAGTTTAAGACTTCAGTTAGATAGTTTCCCCATTTATCCTCAATTGTATTTATTATTTTTTCAATCATTTAATCACCATTTATTTTATGTTTTCTTATACTTAAAAGTTGAAGGATTTTCTATTTTTAGGTGTTTTTTGAAGTTGGTTTTCTAAGTGTCTTTGGATTTGATATAATTGCTGCTATTATGCTGCATATTGCCACTATTATTAGTGGTATTCTATAAGTGCCATATTGCATTACTAGATATCCACTTAGCCATCCTGATATTAAGCCGGCCCATGCCTTTGCAGTGTATGTAATGCCATAGTTAGTTGTAGCGTATTTTGGTCCGTAATAGTCTCCTATTGTTGCAGGGTATAGTGCGAAGGGTGAACCTCCTAGTAGGGATGCTATGAATACTATTGCTGTGAAGTATACTGGGTTTTTCCCAAGGTTTACTAGCCCTAGTATTGAAATTCCTAGGAGGAGGTAGAATATCACCATTGTCTTCGCTCTTCCTATGGCATCTGAAACTATTCCTGACACTATTCTACTTAATCCATTTCCTATTGGGAATAATATTAGTACTAGGTTGAAGTATTCCTTTGGTATTTGGAATTCTTTCGCTAGAATTTTCATTTGTGCTCCGAACATTAATACTATTGATACTGTGAAGGTGAATGAGAAGTATATTAGATACCATTGATATGTCTTTAGCATTTCAGTTGGCTTGTAATTTACTTTGTCCTCACTTTTTCTGCTTATTTTCCTTTTCGTCATGTATTCTTGTGGCGGATATTTATATAGGAGTGATGCTGGTATTAGTAGGGCTATCATTAGTAGTCCTAAGTATAGGAATACATCTCTGAAGCTTCCATTGGATAATATTGCTTGTATTATCCAGTTGAATATGGCTGTTCCTGACCCGAAGCCAAAGACTACTAGTCCTGTTGCTAGCCCCCGTTTATCTGGAAACCATTTAACAGCCATTGCAGTTGAAATTCCATATAGTATCCCAACCCCTATGCTTCCAATTCCATATAGCAAGTATAGTTGTATTGGCGAGTTTATAGTTGATGATAAGGTAAATCCAACTCCAATTAATATGGCTGCTGTGAATGCAACTTTCTTGGGACCATAGGTGTCTGCTATTATCCCTGAGAATGGCTGGATGAATGTTGCACAGTATGCATAAACTGTGAATGCTAATCCTATAGTTGCTAAGTCCCATTTAAGTTCATTTCTTATTGCGTAAGCTATTAGTGACCATGAATATTGATAGATGCTTATAATCATCATTACAATTATGGCGAATAGGACTAGTATCCATCTGTATTTTGATGAGCTTATCAAATCCATCTCAATTCTCTCCCTTGAAGTGTATAGATATTCATTGGTTTTGAAATAAAAATGTTGAGATTTATTTCTTGGATTTGTTTTTAATCAACTGTTTAAAATTTATGCATTTTTGTAAGGCTAATTTTATATTTTCTATTCAAATATTTGGTTAAGGGAGCAATTCCATGTCTTACCATAATCTCCTTAGACTTGGGTTGTCCTTATCTCTCTTTAACATGGGTGTGCTTTCCATTATATTGCTATTTTTAATTTTATATCTTTGTATCTTCGCTTATTTTAGAGATTTTTTGCTTATACCCTTTACTTTTAATCTGTTTTTTAGACCTGTTATTCGTGGTTCTGCAATTTTTGAGACTAAGTTGGTTTTAGATCCATTTCATTCTGGTCGTTATGTCGAAGTTATACGTAATTCTTGGCTTTTTGGACGTGATTATCTTCCCAAGAGGGGTAAGGTTAGAGATGTTTATGATTTAGGTAACTATTTAGTTTTATTCCATACTGATAGAATTTCTGCTTTTGATGTTGTTTTTGATGACTTAATTCCATATAAAGGCGTTTATTTGAATTTACTTTCAGTTTATTGGTTGAAGAGGAGTAGGCATGTTTTTCCTAATCACTTTGTTGAACAGATTGATGAGCGTATTATTCGAGTTATGAAGACGGATCGAATTGATATTGAATGGATTGTTAGGGGTTACTTGTATGGTTCTGCTTGGCGGAGTTATGCTCGTGGTGTTCGGGTTATTTCTGGTGTTAGGTTGCCTAATGGTCTAAGATTAGCTGAGAAGCTTCCGGAGCCTATATTGACTCCTACCACTAAGTCTGAGTGTGGCCATGACTTGGAACTATCTAAGGAAGAGGCTATCTGTAAGGGATTGGTTTCAAGGGATGAATGGAGTGTCTTGGAGGAGGCTTGTTTTAAGTTATATGAATTTTATAGTTCTGAAGCTGGGAGGCATGGAATTATAATCCCTGATGTTAAGTTTGAATTTGGAAGATGTGGAGATGTTTTGTTACAGATTGATGAGCCTCCTACTCATGATTCTGCTCGTTTATGGTCTTTGAAGCATTATTCTCCTGGGAGTTATCAGGAGAAGTATTGTTTGGATAAGGAGTTTCTTAGAGCTTATTTGCTTAGAGTTGGTTTTAAGGGTGAGGGGATTCCGCCTCATTTGCCCGCCTCTTTAATTAAGCAAATAGCTTTACGTGTTAAGGGTTCTTATGAAGTTCTTACTGGTTGTAAAACTATTGATGAATTGGAGTTGAAGAGTTTAGATGATTTGTTTAGGGAGTGGGAGGAGGATAGCTAATTGTGTATTCTTAAGGAGCATTGTGGCATTGCTGGTGCTGTTAGTTTTAGAGGTGAAAATGTTCTCTTATACCTGTATTGGGCTCTCTTAACTTTAAATCATAGGGGACATCAATCTTATGGCATTTTGACATTTTCTAAGGATTTTAGGGTTCTTAAGGATTTAGGCTTAATCGCTGATTTGGATCTTCAAAAATTATCTTTCTGGAATGATGAGCTTCCTGGTAGTTTGGGTGTTGCCCATGTCAGATATGCTACTTCCGGTGAATTTTCAAAGCTTCAGTTGCTGGCTGATGCTCAGCCATGTATTGTTGAGGGTGAATCCTCTAGGCTAGCTTTAGCATATAATGGTAATATTGTTAATGTTCTTGTTTTAAGGAAGAACTTGCAAGATAAGGGTTTTCGTTTTCATGGTACTTCTGATGCTGAGGTTTTGGCTTATACTCTTTTGGATGCAGTTAGAGCTGAAGGTGATATTGTTGAAGGTGTTCGTGTTCTTATGAGTGAAGTGGATGGGGCTTATTCTGTTGTTGGAATTACTGGTGATGGTAGATTTTTTGCCTTTAGAGATCCAAATGGTGTTCGCCCTTTAACTTATGGTTTTGATGAGAATAGAAGACTTCTATTAGTTGCTTCTGAGAGTGTTGCTCTTCAAGTTAACAGTGTGCCTTTTAGTCGTTTCATAAATCCTGGTGAGCTCATGGTTGTTGATGGCGATATCGGTTTCTATGATATTGTTGGTGGTGATGAATGTTTATGTGCTTTTGAATATGCTTATTTTGCTAGACCTGATTCGATCTTAAGTAATAATCGATATGTTTTTGAGGTGAGGCGTGAGCTTGGACGTAGACTTGCCATTAGGTATTCGGAGTTTTCTCCACGTGTTGATGTTATTGTTCCTGTGCCTCAGACTGCTGTTGATGCTGCTTATGGTTTTCATGAGGAGACTGGTAAGCCTATTGAGCCCATAATTTTTAGGCATAGATATGTTCGTCATAGAGCCTTTATAATGTCTGTTGAGGAGCGCTCCTTCATCCTCTCTAAGAAGTACAATATTTTGCTTGATAGAGTTAAGGGTAAACGGGTGGCTCTTATTGATGATAGTATTGTTAGGGGGGACACTTTAAGGCATCTTGTTTCTGTGCTTAAGGGGGCTGGTGCACGTGAAGTTCATGTTTTCTCTACTTTTCCCAAGATAATTAGCCCTTGTTTCTATGGAATTGATATGGCTACCTTTAATGAGTTAATTGGTTTTAGTAGAAGTGAGGAGGAGATTGCTAGATTGTTGAATGCTGATTCTGTTAATTATCAAACAGTTCATGATTTTTGTTGTGCTGTTGGTAGTGATAAGTTATGTCTGGCCTGTGTTACTGGGAGGTATCCTACCTCTTATGCTCAATCTTTAGCTGATCGGGTTAGGAGTGAAGTTTTGAGTGGATGTAAATTGCGTGGTAGGATTGTCGAGATGGTGGGTTAATGTATGCCTGGCATTATAGGTATATATCCTTTTGGTTTGGGAAGGGAGAGGTGGAGTATAGCTAGATTTATATATTATGGGCTTCTTGCTCTGCAGCATAGGGGTCAAGAAGTTTCTTCCATTGTGACTTTTGATACTGATTTTCATGATTTTACGTGTAGTGGATTGGTTGATGAGTCTTTTAATGAGGATTCACTATCTTTTTTGAAGGGTTTTATTGGAATGGGAATGGTTTCACCTTTAGTGGAGGATTCTCCTATAATTGTTGATTCTCCAGTTAGATTGATTGTTGTTGGGGATGGTAGACCTTTACTTGGTGATGACAGAATTTCTTCTTGGAGAGCTTTTGCTGAAATTCTCTCTGATGAGATTAGTAGAGTTAGGAACCCTTTAAGGGCTTCTGTTAAGGTTTTAAGTGAAGTTGATGGTGGTTTTTCCTTTATTGCACTGGTTGAAGATGAAGTGATGATTACTGGTCGAGATAAGCGTGGGGTGAAGCCGCTTGAAATTGGGTCTTTAGGTTTTGATTTAGGCGCCGTTGCATCTGAGACTTGTGCTTTGGATGTTTTGGGGATGGAGCATGCTTTTTATGTTAAGCCTGGTGAAGTTGTTAAATTTGATCCATATAGTATTGAGAGGGATTATGTTAAGGTAGATGTTTCTCCTGCTTATTGCAGTTTTGAATATATCTATTTGTCACGTCCAGATTCAGTGATTAATGATGTTTCCATTTATTTAGTTAGAGAGAGGATTGGTGAGTATTTGGCTAAGGAGTATTCTGTGGAGGCAGATGTTGTTATTGGTGTTCCTGAAACCGCTATACCCTTTGCTATTGGTTTTTCTAGGGCTACCGGTATTCCTCTTGATTTGGGTTTTGTTACTACTGGTCGTAAAGTTAGAACTGCTATTAAGCCTTCATTTTTTGAGAGAATTGTTGGTGTTCAGCTTAAGTTGAATCCTATCAAATGTACTATTGATGGCAAGGATATAGTTTTGATTGATGATAGCGTTGTTCGCGGTACAACTTTGAGAAATACTGTTTGGAATTTAAAGCGTAGGGGTGCTAGGAAAGTTCATGTCTGTATTGGTAGCCCTGCCTTTAAGTCTTCATGTCCATTTGGAGTTGAATTACCCCCTCCTGACGAGTTGATTGGCCATGCTCTTTCTGAGGAGGAGATTGCTGAGGTTATTGGTGCTGATAGTTTTCGTTTTCTTTCAATTGATAGTTTGGTTCACTCTATTGGTCTTCCTTGTAATCATTTGTGTTTATTATGTTGGGGTGGAGGTGAAATTTAGTGAAGATTATGGGTGTTGGTGGTGGCGCTAGGGAGCATGCATTAGCTGAAGCTATATCTAGGAGTTCGCGTAGAGTTAGAATATATTGGGTTAGTGAGCTTAGGAATCCTGGTATTTATAGATTGGTTAAGTGTAGTGGTGGTGAGTATGCTTTAGGTAATACTAGGGATGCAGTTAAGGTTGCTGAGTTGGCTGTTAAGTGGAATGTCGATATGGTTGTCATTGGACCTGAAGAGCCTAATTTTCATGGTGTTCCTGATGAGGTTGAGAGGAGAGGTATTCCATGTATTGGTGCTAAGAGGAGTGTCTCTATTCTCGAGATGTCTAAGGCTGAAATGAGGAGGCTACAATGGAAATATAATGTTCCTGGTAAACTGCTTTTCAAGACTTATCGTTCACATATTGAGGCTCTTGACGATTTAAGGCGTTTTTCTAATACTTTAACTTGGCTTCATAATGTTGCTTTAAAGCCTGCTAGACAGGCTGGGGGTAAGGGTGTTAAGGTTGTGGAGGATCTACAGGCTTATCTTCACTCTGAAAAGCAGGAATTTAAGGAGCGTCATATCAAGTGGCTTGAAGAATATATGGCTAAGTATGAGGATGTAGATGAAAGAATTTTAGTTGAAGAGAAGGTTTGGGGTCCAGAGTATACTCTACAATGTTTTGTGGATGGATATACTGTTGTTGGCATGCCTCTTGTCCAGGATAATAAGAATGCATATGAATTTGATATTGGACCTGAAACTGGTGGTATGGGTTCCTATACTGATTGTGGAATGCTTCTTCCATTTATAACTGAAGAGGAGTATAAGCGTAGTTTAGAGATTGTTAAGGCTATGGTACATGTGGTTCAAGAGGTTACTGGTGAGCGCTATTGTGGTTTTATTGCTGGGCAGATGATGCTTACCGAGGTTGAAGGACCAACATTAATTGAGATGTATTCTAGACTTGGGGATCCTGAAGGAGTTAATGTACTTGCATTGTTGGAGACTGACATTATTGATATTTTTGAGGCTATAATTGATGGCCGATTATCTAAGTTGAAGATAGAGTTTTCTGAGAAGGCGTCTGTTGTTAAGGCTATTGCCCCTAAGGGTTACCCTGACTTTAGGCATCTTGCTAAGGGTCATCCAGTTTATGTTGATGAGAGATTAGTTGAGAAGTTTGGATGTAAACTCTATTGGGGTTCAGTTGATTTGAAGGATGATGGTACCATGATTACTGGTGGTTCCAGGATGATTGAAATTTTAGCTTTAGGCGATTCTCCGTATGAAGCTTCAGATAGAATTAATGACTGCTTAATCTCTAATCCAGTTAAACTGCTTGATGGTTGGGGGGTGTTTTATAGATTGGATATTGGCTCTAGGGAAATGATTTCTAGGAGGAGTGGGACTGCTGAGAGGGTTAGGAGGTTGTATAAGTATCGTGAGGAGAGGGGTATTTTGGGTAAGCGTATTGATTGGCTTCCAAAGGTTGGTAAGATCAACCCTGTTGATCTTCTTCTTAAGGAGCTTGGAGGGGTGTAGGTATGGATGATATTGAATCTAGACTTAAAATATTGGAGGAGGCTGCATCTTTTAAGAGGGATTATGAGAGTCGTATTGAGCCTCTACCTGAGTTGAATCCAAGGAATCCATTAATTTACATTGCTATTGGTGGTGGTGAGCTTGGTGATTTAGCATTAACTGCTGCCAAGAGGATTTTAGGCGGCATCAATGGTGGTGTTAAGACTGTTGCTATTGATAGGTATAAAGGTTTTCCAGCTCAAGATGTGGCTGATGCATATGAAGTGGTGGATATGCTTAATGGAGATCTCTTAGAGAGGGCTATTCGGAAATATGTTGGTGATCCATCAAGTATTCGTCATGCAATTTTCTTGGAGATTGAAAGAGCTGATACATTGAGAATGTTTAGGCTGGGTGTTGAGGAGGGTTATAATATTGTTTCAACTCCATATGCTCCATTGGTTGGTATGGATAGGCTGAGTACTAAGTTGTTTTTCGATAAGATTGGTGTTCCAGGTGTTGAATGGAGATATGTTGATAGTGAGGATGAGTTGAAGCGTGTTGCTAAGGATATGGGGCTACCATTGATTATTAAGCCTATTATGACCTCAAGTGGTCATGGCACTACCATTGCTAAGACTTGGAGTGATGTTGAGAGGGCCTATGAATATGCAGTTAGGCATGCTAGGGGTAGGGGTGACAAAGTTATAGTTGAGAGGTATTTATCTGACCTTAAGGTTAGAGGTGTTGAGATTACACAGCTTGTTTTAAGGCATTTCGATGAGAATGGTAATATTGTTACAACTCTGCTTCCACCTGTTGAGCATTATAGGCCTGCTGCTACTTATCATGAGAGTTGGCTTCCATACACAATTCCTGAGGATGTTAAGAGGAGATGTCAAGAGTATGCTAGGAGTATTGCTGATTATTTGGGTGGACTTGGAATTTATGCTGTTGAGCAGTTTGTTTTGGATAGGAGGGTGTATAATAGTGAATTTGCCAATAGGCCTCATGACACTGGAATGGTTACTAGGTGGGCTTTAAGTAAGGATGAGGGAGCCCTACACTTATTGGCTTCAATGAGTCTTCCAATACTTAGGAGTGATGTTGATTTGCTGTGTGGGGATAAATATTTCGTTGCACATGTAATTTTAGCTCCAGAGCATGGTATCGGTGAGTCTGCGAAGGTTGTCAGTTGGAATGCCAGTGCTATTTATAACTTCATCAGGAAGAAAGGTTATGTTGGGGATGTGTGGTATTTTGGTAAGCCTGTGGCTTATCCTGGTAGGAGGATGGGATTAGCTGTTGCCTGTCATGAAGATTTGAGCACTGCCAGGAGGATTGCCGAGGAGATTGCCCATTTCGCTGAGAAGTGTATCTCATATGAATAGCATGGTGGTTTTATGGTTAAGTTTCTAGTGCGAGTTGAGGTTTGGCTTAAGAAGGGATTGGTTGATGCTGAGGGAGAGACAGTTAAGGAGGTTCTAAATGACCTTGGATATCCAGTAACTAATGTTCGTGTAGGTAAGGTTTATAGAATATTGGTTGATGCAAGGGATGAGATGGATGCCAATCGTATTGCTGATGAGATTTGCAGGAGGCTATTAGCTAATCCAGTTAAGGATGACTATGTCCTTAGGGTTGAGAGGTATGATTTATAGGAGGCTTCCATACTCCTTTGAAGTATATGAGGTTGATGTTTTAAATGCTTCTGATGAAGAGTTAGTTGAGATAAGTAGTGTAATGGGTTTGAATTTGAATTTAAATGAGATGAGAACTGTAAGAAAATACTTTGAGTCTATTGGTAGAAATCCAACTGATATTGAGCTTCAAACTATTGGTCAGCTTTGGTCTGAGCATTGTAGGCACAAGACTTTCAAGGCGATGATAGTTGATGGTGATGGAAATTTACTTGTAGATAACATGCTTAAGAGCTTCATTGAAAAGGCAACAAGAGAAGTTAATGTTCCATGGGTTATTTCATTCTTAAAGGATAATGCTGGTATAATTGATTTCACTGATGAATATGCAATTGCAGTTAAGGTTGAAACCCATAATCATCCATCTGCCATTGACCCCTTTGGCGGTGCTGCCACTGGAGTTGGTGGAGTTATACGTGATGTACTTGGTGTTTGGGCTAAGCCAATTGCACTTATAGATGTACTGTGTTTTGGTCCACTTAATTTTCCATATGATAAATTGTCTCTTGGAATTAAGCATCCTAAATATTTGTTTAGGGGTGTTGTGGCTGGAATTGGTCATTATGGTAATAATATGGGTATACCTGCTGTGGCTGGGGCTATATGCTTTGATGAGGGTTATGTGGGTAATGTAGTCGTGTATGCTGGTTGTATTGGTATATTGCCCAAATCTAAATATAGGTGGAGTGTTAAGCCTGGTGACTTAATAGTTGTTGTTGGAAATAAGACTGGTAGGGATGGTATTCATGGAGCAACATTTGCATCTGCTGATTTACGTGAAGATTCTGAGCTGACTTATAGATCTGCTGTTCAGATACCTGATCCAATTGAGGAGGAGAAGTTGAGGCGTGCAGTTTTACGGATTAGAGATGAGGATTTAGGTTCAGGTATAACTGATCTTGGGGGTGGAGGTTTAGCTGTTGCTGTTGCTGAAATGGCCCATAGACTTGGTGGTGGAGCTTTAATCTATCTTGACAAGTTACACTTAAGAGAGCTTGATATGGCTCCTTGGGAGATTTGGATTTCTGAATCTCAAGAGAGAATGTTGCTTGCTATACCTGAAGATAATATTAGAAGGGTTTTAGAGATTATTGAGGATGAGGAGCTTGAAGCTTCTGTTATAGGTAAGTTTGTTGAATTTAACTGCATTAAAATTTATTTTAAGGATTGTTTAATTGGTGATTTAAATGTAGATTTTCTTCTTTCTCCACCTAAGATTGTGAGGAGAGCTGTTTGGAGGGCCCGTAAATATGATGAGCCTATATTTCCTGAGCCCGAAGATTTTAATGAAGAGTTATTGAAGTTGCTTTCCTCTCTAAATATTGCCAGTAGGGAGAGTGTTATTAGAACTTATGATCATGAGGTTCAAGGTAATACTGCTCTGAAGCCTCTTCACGGTTTTTATGGTGGACCTAATGATGCAGCGGCAATTAAGCCCTTAAATGAGTCTTGGAAGGGTGTTGTTATATCTGTTGGTTTGAAGCCATGGTATAGTAAGATTGACCCATATTGGATGGCTGCTTCTAGTATTGATGAAGCCTTGAGAAATAATGTTGCTGTTGGAGGTAGACGTATAGCTATTCTAGATAATTTTACTTGGGGTAACCCTGAAAAGCCTGATAGGATGGGTGCATTATTTAGAGCTGCTAAGGCATGCTACGATTTCGCTAAGCTTTTTGGGGTTCCATTTATATCTGGTAAGGATAGCCTTTATAATGAATCTCCATTAGGGCCAGTTTTATCCACGCTTCTCATCACTGCGGTTGGAGTAATTCCAGATGTTAGGAGAGCTGTCTCTGTTGAGTTTAAATCTCCTGGAAATCCAATTTACCTTGTTGGACTGACTAGACGTGAGTTAGGGGCTTCAGAGTATTATCGTTTGAGGGGGCTTATTGGAAATTCTGTTCCTAAGGTTTATGTTGATGAATCTAAGAGGAATATGAAGTTGATTACCAAGTGTATTGATAGGGGTTATATTTTATCTTCGCATGATTTATCTGAGGGTGGTCTTGGAGTTACCGTTGCTGAAATGGCCTTATCAAGTAATTTTGGGGCTGAGATTTGGTTAAGCAAGGTTGTTTATGAAGGAGTTAATCGGGATGATTTTATACTTTTCTCTGAGAGTAATGGTCGCTTTCTAGTTGAGGTTAACGGTGATAATGTCAGTGAATTTGAGGTTTTAGCTTCATCTGTTGGTTGTAGATTTTCTAGAATTGGATTTGTCTCGAATGATGATAAACTTTTAATTTATGGCTTGAGGGGTGATTTGATAGTCGATTTGAGTTTGAATGAGCTTCGAAGGGCATGGAAGAGTGGTTTGAAATGAGGGTTAGGATTCTTGTACTGAGGGCTCCTGGAACTAATTGTGATGTGGAGACTGTGCGGGCATTAAGGGAGGCTGGAGCTGAAGCAGAGGTAGTTCATGTTAAAAGAGTTTTGGATGGTAAGATTGATTTATTTGATTATCATGGATTAGTTATTCCAGGCGGCTTCTCCTATGGTGATAGGGTGAGGGCTGGAGTTATTCTAGCCCAAAAGCTGAGGTCTCATTTATGGGATACCCTAAAGAGATTTGCGGAGAGTAGGCGTCCAATTCTTGGAATTTGTAATGGATTTCAAGTTCTAGTTGAGTTGAATCTTCTACCCGGATGGAATGATGAATATGAGCCTAAGGCAACTTTAGCTTCTAATACCTCAGCTAAATTTGAGTGTAGGTGGGTTTACTTAATTCATGACAATAGAGGGAAATGTATTTTTACTCGTGGACTTGATGTTGGGGCAATATTGTATATGCCTGTTGCCCATAGTGAGGGTCGCTTTCTTCTTCATTCTGAAGCATATTTGGATAAATTGATTTCTAATGATCAGATAGTTTTTAGATACGCTACCCCTAATGGTTCTCCTGCCAATGGCGGCTATCCATTCAATCCTAACGGATCATTATATGATATTGCTGGAATTTGTAATCCGACTGGCACTATTATGGGCTTGATGCCTCATCCTGAACGAGCAGTTTATTCTTGGCAGCTACCATTCTCTAGTTCTTCTAGTTTTGGTGATGGTTGGCTTATTTTTAAGTCTATGGTGGAATATATTTTTGATGAAATTCTTTAACTTTAATTTTCATAGTTAATTATTTTAGTTCCTCTCTTCCTTCTCTCTTCTCGATATTTAACTAATTTTTCCTTTAGGTTTGGATATTTTATTGCTAGAATCTCTACAGCTAGTATTGCCGCGTTTTCACTATTATCGATTCCAATACATGCAACTGGAATTCCTGGGGGCATCTGCACTATTGATAGGAGGGAATCCAGTCCTCCCAATTTAACACTTCTTGGTACTCCTATTACTGGTTTTAAGGTTTTGGATGCTATGAAGCCTGGTAATGCAGCTGATAAGCCTGCAACAGCTATGAAGACTTCTGCCTCTGTTTCAGCTATAAATTTCTCCAATTCATCAGGATTTCTGTGGGCTGATATTACTCTATACTCAACTTTAACGTCAAATTTCTTCAGTTTATTATAAATTTTATCTCCAATAACCCTGTCACTTTCACTTCCTACAATTAAGGCGGCAGTTGGCTTCAAGCTTCCACCTCAACGTGATTTAGTATAAGGGTTAAATAGATTTAAAGATGATACCTAACTTGATGTTCAATGAATAAGAGAAGTAGGTATTCAGAGTTAGGTGTCGATGTACATAAAAGTGGAATAAATTTCTTTAAGGAATATGTAGTTAATATTTTCCCACATGCCTTTACAAACATCTTCAAGGTTTCTAAGATTAATGATGGATTGGTTTTCCATGTTGATGGAGCTGGAAGTAAACCCATAGTCTCATATCTATATTATAGGGAGACTAATAATTGTGAATGGTTTAGGGGTTTAGCTCAAGATGTAATTGCAATGAATGTTGATGATATAGTAACTGTGGGTGCAAGGCCAATTGCCTTCGCAGACTATATTTCCATAAATCCCTTCAAAATTTCTCGAATAGATGTTCTTCGAGAATTGGGATTAGGGTTTAAGGAGGTGTTCGATCTTCTTTCTAGATTTAAATTATCAATATTATTTGCTGGAGGTGAAACAGCCGATTTACCCGATCAAGTTAGAACAATTGATGTAGTGGGTGTAATTTTTGGAAGTGTTGATCTGTCTAAAGTGGTTAGTGGAGATCGGATTGATGTTGGGGATGTAATTGTTGGTTTAAAGAGCAGTGGTAGGGCTAAGTATGAGAAATTTGAGAATAGTGGTATAATGTGTAATGGATTGACTCTAGCTAGACATGCACTTCTAAATAAGGAATATGCTCTTAAGTATCCTGAAATATGCGAGTCATCATCTAAGTTAAGGTATTATGGCCGCTTACGTATTGATGACTATGTGGATGATCTTGGAATGACTGTGGGGGAGGCTTTGCTTTCTCCAACGAGAATCTATGCGCCAATAATAATTGAGATTTTAGAGAGGTATGGTGAAAATGTAACTGGACTTGTTCATAATACTGGTGGTGGATTAACTAAAATACTTAGAATTGGTTCTAGTCTACGCTTCATTAAAGATAATTTGCCTCCTATCGATCCCATTTTTAAGCTTATTCAAGTGGAGGGTAAGGTTGATTGGAGCGAGATGTATGAGGTTTTTAATATGGGAATTGGCTTTGAAGTTATAGTTAAGAAGGAATGTGTAGATGAAGTTATGGGTATATCTGAGAAATATGGTGTTAATGCATATGTTATTGGTAGGGTTGAGAAGAGTTCTTCTAAATTTAATGAGCTTTTGATAAGGAGTGATATAGGTGTTTTTAAGTATACTGGACGGTAATTTAAGTTACTTTAATTTTATGAGTGATTTAATTTACATGTTTATTTAAAATTAATACATACTTGTAAGGCTAAATTTATATTATATCCACTAAGATTGCTATTGGGTTTACTAGTGTTGGGTTGATTTGGAGGCTAAAGTTTGATTGAGAGGGATGAGATCCAAGAAATAGTTAAGGGTTATAGTGACCCAAAGATGTTGATTATAGGTTCACATTCAGCATTGGATGCTTGGGGTGGAGCTAGAGATTATGGATTTAAATCCATAATTTATACTACCAAGGAGAGGGCAATAATATATTTGCAAAATGCAATTGCCGGTAATCCAGGTGAGTTTATTGAAGATTTACCCACCCTAGTGAAAAGGGATGTTTATGTGACAGATGATCCAGGAGATTTGAAAAATAAGGAGTGGCGTCATGCAATTTTAGTTTTAAATAAGTATAATGAAATTTTAAAGTATACTGATGAGCTTGTTGAGCTTGAGGCAATTCAGATTCCCAATAGGGCCTTTACAGTTTATGTTGGTGGCGATGATTATTGTACTAAGATTGAAAATGACTTTAAAGTTCCAATCTTCGGTTCTAGAAGGTTGCTGAAGATTGAGAATAGGGGTATTGAGAGGGATTACTATTGGTATCTTGAGAAAGCGGGAATTCCTTATCCTAAATCTATAGAGTTTAAGGTTACAAAGAATGGCATTAAATTTGAGGAGTATATTGACAAGCCATTGATCTTGAAGACTCATCATCCTGAGCGAATCTTTGAGAGGGCTTTCATATTTGCAGCTGACTCTCATGACTTGGAGGAGAAGGTTGAGAATGCCATTGAACTTGGTGAATTAACTTTAGATTGCTTGAGGAGTGCTAGAGTTGAAGAACTAATCTTGGGGCCTCATGCAAACTTTAACTTCTTCTTCTCCCCTATTAATGAATTGAAGAGTTGGGGTAGTGTAGAGGAATTTTACATGAAACTCTACAGTATATCTCTTGAGAAGGCAAGGATCTGTTTGGCTAATGAGTTTCTCTCTATTGATGAACGTAGAGAAACCATATTGGATGGATTGAAGCGTCTTCCAGTTGATGTTCAAATGAAGCTTTTGAAGAAGATACTTCCATCCTTTGAAGTTACATTGCATGCAATTCTCAGCATTAGAGAGTCACTGCTTAAGGATGTGTTGAGATGCGCAAATAGGTTGATATTGACTTTGAGGGATTATGAGCCTCCAGGTTTGATTGGTGGTTGGTGTCTCCAAACACTCATTACTTGGGGTAGACCTAGTGATTATGGTTTACCTGCTGATTTGACTTCTACAGCTCTAGTTAGTGGAATTGGATTTGGAATTTATGATTCTGGTAAAGAGGAGGCTCCAATGCATATTCCAGTCACACAGGATTTAGCTCTTAGACATGGTGGTGGAACTAATGTTCATATGGGTATTGGCAGTCAATATGCAAATGTAAGGTATGCTAGAAGACTTAGTCTTGGAGATAGAATTGCATTTGAGCTTAAAAGAGCAGTCAAAAATGAGATGTTACATTTACTTGTAACTTGAAATTCTAAGTTTCTAAATTATTTTTATATTTTCTTGTTCTGGTAAATAAAATATTTTTCTTCTTGATTATATTGATTTGAATGTTTGTTAATGGTGATATAATTTGGAGGATAGTAGGGATATTTCTATCTTGAGTTTGATGAAACTGTTGCTTTAGGACTTCTTTTAGGTAGAAATGATAGGAAGAATGAGCTTCTATACTGTTTGTCAATGATTATTACTGGTACTTTGACTGGAATAACTTGTATGTTGCTTGGATTGATAGAGTAACTTGATGTTTAATTGATATCTAATAATGAAGTATGCTTGATATATGTTAGCTTATCATGCTCATTTGTCTTTCAAATTCAGTCCATGTTTCAATTTGTATTGGGGGTTTAACTTGCTTTCTTATTATCTTCATGTCTTTTAATCCTGTTCCTGTTAATATACACACTATTTTTTCATCTCTGTCGATTTCATCATTTTCAATTAATTTTGATATTGCTGCTATGGATGCTGCAGAGGCTGGCTCAACAAATAATCCTTCCTTTTCTGCTAGTATTTTTTGTGCTTTGAGCATGTCTTCATCAGAAACTGCTATTGCTAATCCATTTTCTTCTTTAAGTATCTTTAGAACTCTTTTTCCACTTGCTAGGAGTGGATTTGGATTTGAAATTGAATGGGCAATGGTTTCTGGTTTAGGCCATGGTTTTAAATATGTTTTTTCTTTGAATGCTTTAATAATTGGTGCGCAACCTTCACTTTGGACACATATCATTCGTGGTAGTTTGTTTATTAAGCCTATTTCATAGAATTCTCTGAAGCCTTTCCAAATTGCGCTGAAATTTCCTCCGCTACTAGTTGGGACAACTACGATGTCAGGCGGTTCCCATCCCATTTGCTCGCATATCTCAAAGGCAATTGTTTTTTGTCCTTCAATTCTCATTGGACTGTCTGAATGAATTAAATATACTTTGAATTTTCTGCTCATTTTAAATGACATTTTATACAATTCAGGGTATGGCAGTTTTATGGTCATGGTCAATGGCTTGTTGAATAGAATTTGTAAAACTTTTTCTATTGGTGTTTCATGTGGAATTAAAATTATACATTTAAGTCCTGCTCTATTTGCATATGCTGATAGTGAGGCAGCCATATTACCTGTTGAGGCGCATCCAATAGTTTTCACCTTAATTTCAATGGCTTTTGAAACACCTACACTTGATCCTCTATCTTTAAAAGACCCTGTAGGATTTCTGCTTTCATCTTTGAGATATAATTTATTTAATCCTAAAGTTTTGGATAGTCTATTTGATTTGATTAATGGTGTTCCTCCTTCATGTAGTGAGATGATATGTGCTTTATATTGGATTGGTAGAATTTCAAAGTATCTCCATAAATTCCAGATTCTATTTTTAAAGCTTTCTTTTGAGACTTTCTCTCTTAAAAAATCATAATCATAAATTACTTGTAATGGCTCATTACAATCAAGACATCTGAAAGCTAGACTGTCTATGGGAAATTCTCTTCCACATTTTAGGCATTTTATTCTTTGTTTTTTAGCTTCCATTCTTATCACAGTTATTAAATAATTCTTATACAATTAATACCTTGAGGTCAAATTATGTGTGGAAAATTGATTAAGGTTTCCTTTAAGAATGTTGGAAGTATTCTCATTGAATTGAAGGAGGATTGGAATCCTAAAACTGTACGTGAAATTTTAAAGAATTTACCTAAAGAAAGTAGGGCTAATAGGTGGGGTGATGAAATCTATTTCTCTATTGGAGTCAAAGTTGAGGAGGAAAACAGTAAGGTGGATATGGAAGTTGGAGAGGTGGCATATTGGCCATCTGGAGAGGCATTATGCATCTTCTTTGGACCTACACCCGTTAGTACAACTGGTAAGCCTAAAGCATATAGTCCAGTTAATCCAATTGGCATTGTTAAAGAGGGAATGGAAATTCTACGTAAAATTAAGGGTGATGAAGAAGTTAGAGTAGAGTTAGTTGATTGAATAGAATTATTTCCGTTTTTCTAGTGGTGATCTTATGATTGAAAAGTATGGTTTTGAATTTATGGTTGTGAATGGAGTTAAGCATAATAGTGATTTGGTTATCCTACCTACAGGAGAGGTTAAAGAAAATTGGTGGAGAGGGAAGGGTCATAGTCTCTGTTTAGAAGATTTGAAAATTATTCTGAATTTAGATATTTTACCAGAGGTTCTAGCTATTGGATCGGGCTATATTGGGTTGATGAAGGTTCCGGAGGAAGTGATGGGGAAATTAAAGGATTTGGGAATTAGGGTTATCGTTGAGCGAACTGAAGTTGCTTGGAAAAATCTCTAATAATCTTGTTCGTGAAGGTAGGAGGGTTGCTGCTGTTTTTCATTTAACTTGCTAATTTAGCTTAGCTACATTGTGTAGGTGTATTAAGTTTTTGTTGGTGTAAACTTAATATTTGGGTTTTTATGATTTTATTTAAGTCTTGTTTTGAGGGGGTATTGTGAATCGCTTTATTTAATCGTAACGTTATAATTTTGTGTCTAGTTAATTTTCTTGTTTTACTTGGTTTTGGTGCTTTTAATCTTCTTAGGCCGTATCTTGTATTGGCTTTGAAGGGTATCTTGACTGAGCTTCCTGAGGAGGTTGCTAGTATTAGTGCTGGTGAGGCTGTTGTTGAGTTGGGTTTGATGATGTCTTTTTTCATGGCTACTAGAAGTATAATGTCTATTGTTGGTGGGTGGATTGGTGATGTTTTTGGTAGGAAGAAGCTTATTATTCTTGGCTTAGCTCTCTATGTTGCTGTTGGTTTACTTTATGGTGTTGTTTCCACTGTTGATCAGCTCATTCTTTTGAGAGCTTTTCAAGGTTTAGCTTCAGGACTGGTTTGGCCTGTTGCTGAAGCTCTTTTAGCTGATAGTGTTTCAAGTGAGTTTAGGGGGAGGGCTATTTCAATGTATGTTATGTTTAGTAATATTGCTAGGATTATTGGTCCAACTATTGGTGTATTGGCATATACTTTTGTCGTTCATTTTTTGCATTTTAAAGATCCATTAAATGCTTTTAGAGCTCCCGCCGTCTTAATTTCTATTTTTAGTTTTCCCGCTCTTATTGCCTCTCTCATAGTGAAAGGCGATGGTGGTAGTTGTATGAAACGTAAATTGAAACTTAATGAGTACTTTAGGGGTTTTGGCCAGTTAAATAGGGAGGCTAAGAGGAGTGTTATTATTATATTCATCAATGGTATTTCTAATGGTATTGCTATGGGTATTCTCATGTCTGTTGCCATGGTTTATGCCATAGAGTATATTGTCAAGGATCCAGCTCTAATTGGTGGTATGATGACTGTATCTGCCATTGCAGGTTTAGT
Source organism: Candidatus Culexmicrobium sp. (assembly GCF_058356305.1). Lineage (NCBI taxonomy): Archaea > Thermoproteati > Candidatus Culexarchaeota > Candidatus Culexarchaeia > Candidatus Culexarchaeles > Candidatus Culexmicrobiaceae > Candidatus Culexmicrobium > Candidatus Culexmicrobium sp. The sequence continues at coordinate 11,624 of NZ_JBTVBB010000008.1, read as the reverse complement.
TTCGGTTTATCCTGCTAGTTGGTTTAGTGATAAGATTGGTAGAAAGCTTATTGTTATTATTTCAATGATTATTTCTAGAACTTCAGTGATAATTTATCCTTTTGCTTGGGATGTAGCTTCATTAACGTTAATCTATGTATTGAGAACTTCTGCTTTTAGTATTTCGAGACCTGTTATGCAAGCTTTACAAGCAGACATTACTCCTAGGGAAGTTAGAGGTCGAGTTTTCGGTCTACAACAGGCTTTTTCAAATATTGGAATGTTTATTGGACCATTAATTGGAAGCTACTTATATTACACATTTAGAAATACTACTTTTCTTAATCTACCTGGACTTGTTATTCCATTTATTATAAGTGGATTAATCGGTTATTTAACATTAATTTTGTTTGCTTTATTCGTTTCTGAACCTAGTAATAAAACTACTTAAACTTGATTCTAAAATGTTAAGGGGGATCATTGTTGAGGTTAGTGGTTTTGTTATGAAATTATTGTCTCTGTGGAATAGATTAGTCGGATTTGAAGCCATAGATCTTGATGCTATTATTTTCATTAATGAAGGATTTTCAGTTTTCCTTAACATATTGTATAATGAATTAAAAACTGACTGTTCAAGACGATTCTTCAGAAATAGTTTTAAATTGAATTATTAATAATTTTATGATACTAATAATTTAGTTGGGTTGATTATTATGTGCGGTATACTAGGCTATATTGGCTCTACTTTCTTTAGTGTTGATACTTGCCTTGATATATTGAGAGCACTTGAGATTGAACAGTTGCCTATTGAGTCTAGTCCTGTTGGAGGTCATGGAGCGGGGCTAATGGCTTATGACGGTAGTAGAATTTTGCTTGAGAAAATTGGAGGTGATGATTATTCTCCTGTCGAGAAGTTGAGAAGTATTGTTTATAGTGGTTGGAGAATTAATTTTTCTAGGGTAATTTTAGGTCATGTACGGAGGGCTTCTAAGGTTTTTCTTGATAGTGTTCCATTTAAGGAATGTACTCAACCCTATGTGGTTAATTGTCTAGGTGAACATGCAATTGTATCGATCCATAATGGTTTTCTTAGAAATTATAAGGAGCTTAAGGCTAAATTTAAGTTGAATCATAAATTTGAATCGGAAACAAGGTTTTTCATTGACTCTGAAGTTTTCCCCCACTTATTGGAGGAGTTGATTCAGGAGTATGGTGATCATGAGGAGACTGCAAATATTCTTTGGGATATGATTGAAGGTAATAATACTGTTGCTCTTATGGTTTTTAGGGATGATAAGATTTCTCTATATTTTTTACATAAGGGTGCGACTAGGGGGTTGGCCTTGTGGATTGGCCGTAATAATGAGGTTCTTTTTGCTTCCAGGAGTTATCTTGTTAAAAGATTGGCTGGAAGTTTTTTAAGTGAGAATGGATTCAAATTGGTGGAGATTGTTAAGCCTCGTGTTGAAGGTGAAGTTATTAAGTATTTTATTTTTGATAAGAATTATCTGTTTAGCTCTTAACGCTTTATTTTACTCTTTTAATTTTTATTGTATGCTCTTCTTCTTCTATAAACCCGTAGGTTAATACTATAATTTCATTCTTCCTTAATATTTTATCTTGAATTAGTTTTCGATAGGTTTTCTCTACCCCTTCAACATAGCCTTTCGCTTCAACTTTTAATGGTATTGTTCCATAGATTATTGAGAGTTTTCTTAGCACCTTTAGATTGCTTGATGCTGCATAGAATGTGACTTTTGGTCTGAATCTTGATATTCTCAGTGCTGTTCTACCCATTTTTGTGTATACTGCTAGTTTTGCATTTAATGATTCTGCTAGGACTACTACGCTATATGCAAATTTTAGTTTAATGTCATCTTCAGCTATTTTTCTTGGAATTTCCCCTACATCTTCACTGTATGTTTCAATTATCTTTCTAAGCCACTCTACGCTTTCTACTGGGTATCTTCCAATTGCAGTTTCTCCTGTAAGCATTATTGCATCCACTCCTTCTCTTATGGTTAATGCTACGTCTGAGACTTCTGCTCTAGTTGGTGATGGATTTTCCATCATTGATGCAAGAACCTGTGTGGCTACTATTACTGGTTTACCATTTTCAATACTCATTTTTATTATCTTGCTTTGGAGTTTTGGCACTTCCTCTAATGGGAAGTGCATTCCTAAGTCTCCTCTGGCAATTAGAACTGCATCAGACTTTGAAATTATTTCATATAGATTTTTGATTCCACTTATAGTTTCAATTTTTACTATTATTCCAATTTCACTTGCATTTCTTTCTTCTAATATTTCCCTTAGCATTTTTACATCGTCTCCATTTCTAACATAGCTTAACGCTATGTAATCGAAATTATTTTCAATTGCGAAGTCTATTGCATTTAAATCTTCATTTGTTATGGTTGGTAGTGGTGTTTCTTTTCCTCTAATTACAACTGCCTTTCTAGATGTGATTATGCCTGGTGTTAATGCATTTAAAATTGCCTGGTTTTTAGCTGTTTTTTCAACTTTAAATGCTAAGTTTCCATCATCCATTAAGATTATATCGTTTTCGTCAATCATTTCGAAGAATTCTTTTACTGGTAATGGTATTCCTCCAGTGACTTTCTCTCCAAATTTAAAATTAACTTTGTCGTTTACCTTAACTTTGATTGGTTTTTCTAATATTCCTAGTCTTATTGATGGCCCTTTTAAGTCTCCAATTAAGGCCAAGTACTTTCTATTTTTACTGCATATCTTCTCAATGTTTTTAACCATTCCTCTCCATTCTTCAGTTTTCCCATGGCTGAAGTTTATTCTGAATCCTGAAGCGTTATGAGCTAGTTTGTTGATTACTTCTTTATTTGAGGATGCTGGGCCTAGGGTCGCTATAATCTTTACTTTACGCATGTTAATACACTTTCACATCTTATGCATTTAACTAATATATTGTTTGTGTCTATACACTGATTTAGAGGAAGTGGTGTTATGCCTTTTACTCTCTTTCATTTTGGTCTAGCATTGTTTTTCGGTTTAACTTTCTTGGGCCGCCTTAATTTCATGACTTTCATTATTGCAAATGTTATTGTTGACATTGAACCTTTACTTGTAATTATGCTTGACCTTAATTATCCATTGCATGGATTTTTCCATAGTTTTGTGGGAAGCTTTGTTCTCGGTTTTTCTTTTTCAGTTTTAATTTTTCTTATATATTCTCATCTTCACATGTTTAGGCGGCTTTTTTCCTTGATTATGGTTGTACTAGTTTTAAGGGCTTTATTTTTTCTGGTGTTCTGGGAGTTTTTCTTCATGTGATTCTTGATTCTCCCATGTATAGTGATATTAAACCTTTTTATCCATTTAATGTTAATCCATTTTATTATCCTTCATTAGCTTTAATTATCTATCTTCTATGTGTTGTTATGTTTTTATTGGTTTCATGTTGTATTTTGTTAGGAGGTTTTAGCTTCATACTTTTCTATCATTTCTATATTTTCTTTTTCGCTTGGGTCTGGATTTCTAATTTTAAGCCATTCTTCGAGGATTTCTTCTGCAAGTATTTTTGTTACTAGCCTTGCACTTATGGCTAGTACGTTTGCATCATTCCACATTCTCGAATATCTTGCTGTTCTTGGGTCAATGCATAGGGCTGCTCTTATTCCCTTGACCTTATTGGCGGCTATGGATACTCCCGTACCTGTATAGCATATTACTATTCCATAGTCAGCTTCTCCTCTTGCAACTAGTTCTCCTACTTCGAATCCAACTTTTGGCCATGGATAGTATTTTCCTTCTCTTAGTGCTCCAATTTTAATTACTTCAATATTCTTTTCTTTCAATTTTTCAACTATAAATCTTGCAATTTCATATAAGTCGTCTGAGCCAACTGCTATTCTCATTTTTCATCATTATTTTTATGTTATTTTTCAGATATGTCTTTTGTAGTTGGAGAATGGTATTATGCTTGGAGGATTTATACTTTCTAAAATTTTAGAGAGGTATGGTGTAAAGTATGTTTTTGGCGTTCCCGGCGGCCAGACGTTAGCTTTCTATTGGGGCATTTTAGAATCATCAAAAATATCTCACCTACTATTTAGGTGTGAAAGATGTGCAGGTTACGCTGCTATGGCCTATTCGATGATTAAATTTAAGCCTGGAGTTTGCGATGCTACTGTTGGTCCTGGCGCTACTCATCTTCTTCCAAGTGTAGCTGAAGCTTGGGGTGCTTCTATTCCACTTATAGCTATAACTTCAGATAATCCAACTTGGACTGTTAATAAATGGGCTTCACAAAGTTGTGATCAGATTTCAATGTTTAAACCTTTTGTTAAGGCTAGCTTTAATGTTCTTGAGGCTTCAAAAATTGTTCAATTTGTGAATGAAGCCTTTAAAATAGCTACTAGTGGTCGGCCTGGGCCAGTGCATTTGAATTTTCCTATGGATGTCTTAATGAAAGATATTGGTATTGATAAAGAAGAGTTCAATGTAGATATAAAATATTCTACTTATCCTTCAAGTAGACCCATTCCTACTCGTGAAAATTTATTGAAGGCTGCAAATTTAATTTTAAATTCAAGGAGCCCTGTTATTCTCGCGGGTGGTGGAGTTATTATTTCTCAAGCTTGGAATGAATTGCTTCAGTTATCTGAGTTATTATCAATTCCAGTTGTTACAACTATAACTGGTAAGGGTTCTATTTCTGAGGATCACCCTTTAAGTGTTGGTGTTGGTGGAGTAACATTAAAGGAATGTGCAAATAAGTTTCTTAGAGAAGCTGATGTGGCTATCATTGTTGGATGTAAAACTGGTCAGTATGCAACTTTAAATTGGACTCTCCCACCTAGGAATACAAAGATTATCCATATAGATATTGATCCAGAGGAGATTGGAAGGAATTTTCCAGTTGAAGTTGCTCTTATTGGTGATGCTAAGGCAACATTAAATGAGTTGATTAAAGTTATTTTAAGCTTAGTTTCTAAGCATCGCTTACTTTTATCTTCAAGGAGAAGGACTTTAATTAAATCTGCTGTTGAGGAATGGCGGAAATCAGTTGAATATTTGATGAATTCTAATGAGATTCCAATTAGTGTTCCAAGAATATTAAAGGAGTTGAGGTCTATTTTACCTAGGGATGCAATCTTTATTTGTGATGGAAGTATGGCATCATTTTATGGTGCAATATATTATGATGTTCTATCTCAGGGAAGACATTTTATTGCTCCTAGAGGATTAGCTGGCATTGGTGTTGGTTTTCCATTAACTCTTGGTGCAAAAATTGCTTCGCCAAACAAGATTGTAGTTGGAATGGGTGGGGATGGAGGTTTTGCCTATTCATTACATGAACTTGAGACTTCTCGTAGACTTGAAATTCCAGTTGTTTATATTGTGCTTAATAATAGTTGTTTTGGCTGGATTAAATTAGCTGAATTAAATTATTTTGGTAAAGCTATTTCAACCGACTTTACCGATTTGAATTATGCTGAAATTGCAGAGGCCTTTAATTGTGTTGGATTTAGAATCGAAAGACCAAGTGAATTGAGAGAATCCTTAATTGAAGCTATTAAAGCCTCGAATGATTCTAGATGTGCAGTGATAGTGGATGTCGTAACTTCATTGAAGCCTGCTTCTGAAATCCTCGTAAAAATACAATAATCATGGTAGTTAGATGATAGAATATTATTTCAATCATATTTCCGAGTAATAATGGGGAGTTGAGGTTCATGGTTAAAGCTGTTTTAATTGGTTTTGGGCGGGTAGGCTATGCTGTTGCCTTAGATTTCTATAATTCATCTTTAGAATTGACTGTTGTAGATACTAGTGATGAGAGATTAGAGTTTGCTCGTAATGTCATGGGTTTCAAAATTTTAAAGTTGGATGTAGTGAATTTAAGTAAATTGGATGAACTTGAGGGGTTTGATTTAGCTATTACTGCTCTTCCCGGCTCAATAGCTTATCCAGTTATTGGAAGGCTGATTAGTCTAGGAGTAGATGTAGTTGATGTCTCTTATTTTCCTGAGGATCCCTGGAATTTAAACGAGTTAGCTACTAGTAAAAAAGTGAAATTGATAGTTGATGCTGGTCTTGCACCTGGATTAAGCAATATAATTCTAGGTTATTTCCATGGTAGATATGGTGGTTTGAAGATTGGGAGAATTTATGTTGGAGGCTTATCTCTAGATCCAAATCTTCCACTTGGAATTATAGCCTCATGGTCTATGGAGGATTTAATAGATGAGTATATTCGTTCTGCAAGAATAATTCGGAATGGTAAGATCATCAAGGTAAATCCTCTTGACTATACTGGATATATTGAAATTCCTACTCTTGGATCCTTCGAATATTTTGTATCTGATGGTATTAGAACTATGCTTAAAAGTTTTGGAGGGGTTGATGAATTAATTGAGTATACTTTAAGATATAAAGGTCATTTAGAGTTAATGAATTTTCTCAAGTTTTTAGGGTTACTTTCAAATGAAGAGATTATTATTAATGGTTATAGAGTTAAGCTTTCAACTATCTTGGCTAGGCTTTTTGAGGAGAAATTAGTTAGAGATGCTCCTGATCGAGTTATTATGTATATTGAGGCTTTATCTAGGAGTAATGTGAGTAGGCGATTTTACCTTGACATTAAGTATGATGATAAGCTTGGACTTTCAGCAATGAGTAAAGTTACAGGGTTTACCCAGTCAATAATTGCTAAAATGGTGTTAGATGGGTTAATTGATCAGTATGGTTTAATACCGCCAGAATTTATTGGTATGAACTTGAAATTATATGATCATTTAATCTTAGAGTTAAAGAGAAGAGGTGTGGTGATTAATGAAGTTAGCTGATTTATGATATTCTTATCTGTTAGATGTATAGTATTAATTGTTAATTGTGGTGAAGTGTATGGTATTAACTCCACTCCATTACGTCCATGCTTATATTACTTATAAGATTTCAAGAAAGAAACTTAGTTTGCCAGGCCTGGTTATTGGCTTTATTGTTCCTGACATTGAGAATCCTATACTTTATTTTGTGGGTTTTCTTCCTCCCTTTAATCGGCTAATTCTACATAGTTTTATTGGTTCACTTTTATTTTCATGGTTTATTGGCTTTTTCTTACTTCCAGTTTACAAATATTTTCTTGAAAAATTGTTGGGTGCATCAATTACTTTTAAGTTTAGTATATTTAACTTTCTAATTTCTGCTTTAGTTTCAGCAGAGTTACATGTATTTGTTGATGCTTTTCATCATCCTTATAATCCGATTTTATGGCCATTTACATGTGAAAGTATAGATGTGTTAGTATTATTCGATAACTGGATTTTAGCTTCAGTATTCTTTCAGTTAATGTTTTTATTTTTCTTTTTGCTGATATTTTGGTTTGAGTTTGGGAGGGTTGGTTTCAATTTTAGGAATGCTGAGTCTTTAAAGAAGTTTTTAGTCTCTCTCCTATTAAATAGAGGTTTGGGGATAAGTTTAGATTGAAGGGTCCTCTATAAGTGTTTATGTAGAATGTGTTAATTAAAATCAGTTGAATTACGGTTATAGGTGGGGTGGGAGAAGCATGTCGACTCCTCTTACTTTGATTGATGTTCAACGTATGGTTGATGATTGGATTAAGAGTATTGGTGGTGGTTATTGGCCTCCTCTTTCAATGCTAGCCGCCTTAATGGAAGAGATTGGTGAGCTTTCAAGGGAGATTAATGCTAAGGAGGGCTTTAAACGGAAAAAGAAGTGTGAAGGTGAAATTGATATTGGAATGGAGTTGGCCGATATTATATTTGCAGTTGTTTGTATCGCCAATTATTATGGTATTAATCTTGATGAATGTTTTAGGAGGATCATAGAAAAATATACTGAGAGGGATTTTGAGAGGTGGAGGCGTTAATTTACCATACTTTAACTCCTATTGGTATGTTTTCAGGTAGGCTTATTAAGTAAACTTTTCCTGTTTTTTCGTCTTCGGCTACTATTAGCATTGCTTGGCTTTCTATTCCTGCGATTTTCTTTGGTTTTAAATTTGTGACGAATATCATTCTTTTGTTTTCTAGGTCTTTTGGTGAGTATTGGTCACCTATGCCTGCAATCACTGTTTTTACCTCTTCTTTGAAGTCTACCTCTAGTTTTATTAGCTTTCTTGTTCTGGGTATTCTTTCAGCTTTTTTTATTAATCCGACTTTTAGTTTGAATTTCCAGAATTCATTTACATCAAATAATTCTTCAGTTTCTCTCATATTATCACCAAATTTATTTTATTTTATATTTAGGGAACAGGGTTGTTTTATATGTTTAAGCTTATTTTCGTTTTTCAGTTCTCGTCTTTTGAGGGAAGTTTTATAAATTTGACTTTTACTATACTTAGTGAGATGGCTAGGCTTTCATTTTTTGAAAAATTTGTTTTTCTATTCTTGCTCGTTGGCTTTTCTTTTAGTTTTATATTTCATTTTCAAGTGTATGGACAGGAGAAGGTTTATGAGGTTTCATTGATAGATGTGACTATCGATGTGACTTCTAGTGGTAGGTTAATTGTTACTGAGCGGATTACAATTAATTATGTTTATGGAGTTTTTAGCTACTTTTATAGAGACATTCCGTTTAGAGGTTTAAGTAATATTTGTGTTGTTTCTGTGGATGCAATAAATGTTTCTCTTATTGACTATGATGTTGACTACTCTTGGAGTGGTGTGAGTATTAGGGCTTATTATGATAAGTTGCTTGCTCCTGCAACTGCAACTTTTATTTTGAAATATGAGGTTGAAGGTGCAATTTTTGTGGCCAGTCAGTCTCAGAATAAAATTGATTGGTTAGCTGTTGGTTTAGATTGGTCTGTTCCTATTAGGAAGGTTAGTGTTATGGTTAACTTGCCTGGAAATTTTGTTGATGACCCATTGCTTAGTGTTAGTCCAGACCCTGAGGCTATCATTTTTGAGAATGGTGTCACTAGTATTTATTTTCATGGTGATAATCTTCCTCCTCATGTTGGATTTAGGGTGATAGTAGTTTTCCCTAAGATTTATGAACCTCCAGTTGATTATCTCTATTTTCTTAGAGTTTACCCGCTTGAATCTTCATTGCTTATTGCTTTTGCTTCAACTTTGGCTATATTGGGATTGTGGTTTGTGAAGGGTAGGATGCCTAAAGTTGAGGTTAATGAAGGTTTACTGTCACTTGGAATAATGCCCTCAAATTTAACTCCTGCTGAAGCATCCTTCCTAGTGTCTAGAAGTTTTAGTGGAAGTCAAGTTATGGCAACTTTGATTGATCTTGCCAATAGGGGTTACTTAACAATAGAGTATGATGATTACATGATTCATTTTAAGCCCACTAAGAGGAGCATTGAAGGTTTAAGTGAAGATTCTAAGCTGAAATCCTTTGAGAAGAGACTTCTAAAGACTGCATTGAGTGCTGAGAATTCTTTGAATTTAAGAAGTAAGTGGATGGAAATTAGTGAAATTGGTAATTTAATTGAAGAGGAACTTGTTAAAAATGGTTACTTTAGGTCAAAGCCTAGAGAGTTTAGGAATAAATTTATTGGTTTGGGTATGGGTTTATTTGTTGCTGGTTTGATTGTTGTTTTTGTGTTGTTTGGAAATATTGGTTTAATGCCTATGGCCATCCCTTATATTAAAGCTGCTTTAAGTATAATTTTAGGTTTTTCTATTAGTGGTATATCCTTAGCATTAATTGGTTATTCTTTATTTACTAATTATACTTTAAAGGGAGCTAGAGAGTATAAGTTATGGAAAATCTATTTTGATAAATTATTTAAGTTGAATAGGAATATAATTGAAAAGTTACCACGTAAACTACAGTTTTTCGAGAGACATTTACCCTTTGTAATTTCTTTAAGACCCTATTTTCTATATGACTGGGGTATGATGTGGTATGGCTATATTCCCTATTGGCCTACTTGGTTTGTGACTAGTAGAACTATTTCTTCTCCTCGAGGTATTGATATTAGCTTGGATTTCGGCAGTTTTATAAGTGATCTGTCAAGTGCTGTTAATATAGCATTGAAAGGTTTTCCAACTAGAGTTGGTGCGTTTGGAGGTGGTTTTGTTTCTGCTGGTGGCGGTGGAGGGGTTGGAGGGGCTAGTGGAGGTGGAGGCGGGGGAGTTGGATGATTATTTAACAAATTTTTAGCTGTTATTTTGCTATTGCAAAGACTACCTTTAAATATCTTAAGTGCTTGTCTCTAGGTCTTGTTATGTGACATGGTGATGCTCCTCTTATTTTTCCAATAAATTTGATTTCTCTTTGATTCTCATTTGCAGCTCTAACAAGTATTTTTATAAATTCATCTTCACTTAAAAAGAAGCTACAGCTTGAGGCTACTAACAACCCATATGCCTTCAATTTACTTAGCACTTCCCTATAAAGGTTTAAGTATGCCTTTTTTCCTTCTCTAATTCTATTCCTTCTTGGAATTAATGCTGGAGGATCTGCGATAATGATGTCAAATTTTCTCTTACACTCTCTTAGATAGCCTTCAACTTTACTTTTTATCAGCTTTACTCTGTCTTCAATATTATTTAGTTTAATATTGTTTTTTGCTTCTTTTATTGCATATTCAGACTCATCTACTAGTGTTACATTTGCACCTTTTATTGCTGCATGTATTGCAAATCCTCCAGTGTATCCATATAAATCTAAAACTTCGTCATTTCTACCTACGTAATTTTCTAGTTCAATTCTATTTGGTCTTTGGTCTATAAAGAAGCCTGTTTTTTGACCTTCTTTTACATCAACATAAAAGCTTGCTCTTCCTTCTTTTATTATTGTTCTAGTTTTTTCTTTTCCTTTAATTACTTTTCTCCATATTTCTAGTCCCACTTCTCTTCTTGATCTTTGGTCATTTTTTATGTATATTGTTTTTATGTCTAATTCTTTGATTAATTGTTGGCTTATGTCTTTTAACATTTTGTCAAATCCTATGCTACTGCTTTGAATTACTATGATGTCTTCATATCTATCTATTATTAGTCCTGGTAATTGGTCTCCATCCGCGTTTACCACTCTATAGAAGCTTTCAATTTTTAGTCTTTTTTCTCTTAGTTTGTAGGCTTTCATTATTTTTTTGACTAAGTATTCTGTATCTAGTTCTTCTTCTCCTTTTGTTAATATTCTTACACCAATTGCACCGAGATCTTCATAGAATCCTTGTCCAATCAGTTCCCCATTGAAACTATATATTTTAACTATGCTTCCTCGTATTGGTTGGCCTTCGATTTTACTTATCCATTGGCTATAGATATTTAATTCTCCTTTCTCGGCTAGGCTGCTTCCTTTCTTTGTTAAGTATACTTTGTTTTTGCTCATGGATTTTACCATTTGATATTTGTCTATTTAGCTTTAATGAATATTCTTCTTTTTTCTACTTATCTCTACCCCAATTTTCTTTATCCTTCCAGTTATTTTTCTTGGGATTATTGCTATTACAGTCACTTTTCTTATACATTTCTTATAGAATTCTTCTTCCGGAAGCACTGCAAGTTCTTCTTCTATGTCCATTTTTATGTCATGATATCCCCTATATTTTTCAATTATTGCTTTTAGTGCTTCGATTTTTTCATTAGGGTCACTTATAACTTCTGCTTTTCCGAAAACTAGTACACTTTTAGCATATCCTGACTTTTTTGGTATTTTATCGACTTGAAGGCAAA